>NZ_CDWRCL010000022.1:0-30903 GCF_977927575.1 Frankia sp. CcCS3 | reverse complement strand
TAACCGCACGTTCTCACCCACCGAGGCCCAGGTCGCGCAGGCCGCGGAGATCGTGCGGGTGTGGGAGGAGGCACTACGCGAAGGCCGCGGAGTGGCGACCGTCGACGGCCGGCTGATCGAGAACCTGCACGTCGACAACGCGCGCCGGATTCTCGCCGTCAGCGTGGCCATCGCGGGTCTGGCCGACGGCCAGACGGCCTCCTGACGGTAGCTGTTCTGGCCGTAACTGTTCTGGCCGTAGCTGTTCTGACGGTGACAGTTCAGCCGCTCCGACGGCTGTAGGGATGCGACAGCCTCTCCACCGCGGTGGAAATCACCGCGGTGGAAGCCACCGTCGTTCTCTGCCAGCGTGATCCAGACTCTCGGACCCGCGGGCGATGTCTCCTGTCGGTCAGTGCAGGGGCCGGTGCGCGGTCTCGGGGAGCCGGCTGAAGACCACGGTGCTGACCAGGGCGACGGCGGTGACGTACCAGCCGAAGGAGGCGGGGTGGCCGATGTCCACGAGGTAGGTGGCGACGTAGGGGCCGGTGCCGCCGAAGAGGGCGACGGAGAGCGCATAGGGGAACCCGATACCGGAGCTGCGCAGGCGCGCCGGGAACAGCTCGGCGACCACCGCGCTCGAGATGCACGACCAGCAGGCGAGGAACACCAGCCCCATGATCTGGACCAGGAGCAGCCTGGTGGTCGAGCCGTCCAGGAGGGCCAGCATCGGAACCGTGCCGACCACGAAGAAGGTGCCGAAGGTGAGCAGCATCGGCCGCCTGCCGACGCGGTCCGAGATCGCTCCGAAGACCGGCTGCAGGGCGAGGAAGATGGTCAGCGCGACGACACCGGAGAGCAGGCCGTGCTTGAGGTTGGAGCCCACCGTGATGTTCGCGTACGTCGGCAGGTAGGCGGTCCATACATAGAACACCAGCGCCGGGGCCGCGGTCAGTCCGAACACCTGGAGGGATTCCCTGGGGTGCCGGCGGAGGAACTCGAACATGTCGGCACGACGGGCACCGGCCGGCTCGTCCGCCGTCTTGGTGAGGGTCTCCTTGGCGTGCGTCCGGATCCACATGCCGACCACGGCCGCGACCGAGCCGAGCAGGAAGGGGATCCTCCAGCCCCAGCTGGTCATGTTCTGCGAGTCCAGCGTGCTGGCGAGTAAGGCGCTGATTCCGATCGCCGCCAGGTTGGCCGAGGTCGCACTGATGTAGAAGAAGCTCGAGTACAGCTCCCGACGGCCATCCGGTGCGGACTCGATGAGAAACGCGCTTCCCGCGGCATACTCGCCTCCCGTGGAGGCGCCCTGGATCAGCCGGGCCAGCAGGAGCAGCGCCGGGGCGGCGACCCCGACCTGCTCGTAGGTGGGGGCAAGCCCGATGATGAGACTGCCCAGGCCCATGCCCATAATCGTGGTGCTAAGCGTCCTGCGGCGGCCGATCCGGTCGGCGAGAATCCCGAGGATCAGCGATCCGACCGGGCGGGCGAAGAATCCGACGGCGAAGATCGCTAACGTCGACATCAGCGGCACCAGGCTGCCTCCCGGGCTGGCCGGGAAGAACTGCGTGGAGAAGTACACCGCAAGCATCGAGTAGATGTACCAGTCGAACCATTCGACGGCGTTGCCGACGGAAGCGGCCAGGAGCTGCCGATAATGGTTGGTCCGCTCTCGGAGGCCGGTTGTTGCTGTCATCGAAGCGGTCATGGGTTGCTCCCCTGTTGGGCGGCGGCCGAGACCGCCAGCTCGGGACGTCGAGCTCTGATGGGCCCGATAGCGGGTACGGATTCCCAACAGGATGTGGCGTGCGACACATTGGAGGCTACGGGCGGGATGCCAACGTGGCGCCCCTTGCTTCGTAGGCGGCTACGAAACCGGCGGGGCTGCCGTCTCCGCGTGGAAGGCCCAGGACAGTTCCACCAGGGTGTCGGTGTCGTCCAGGGACCGCCCGGTCAGCTCCTCGAACCGGGCTAACCGGTAGCGCAGCGTGTTGACGTGTATGTGCAGCGCCTCGGCGGTCCGCGGGATGTTACGGCCATTGGCCAGGTAGCAGCGGAGCGACTCGACGACTTCCTCCCCGAACGCACCGGTGCCCCGGAGCGGCTGGAGGTAGCGGGCCCGCATCAGTGCGGTCACGTCCGCCGCGCGCGGCACGGCCACCCGCCAGCCGAGGCCCTCGAGGGTGTGCACGCCCTCGTTGTGGCGCAGTCGGGCCGCGGCCAATACGTCGTTGGCCACCGAGAAGGACGTCGCGACCCGGTCCAGCGGCCCCTCGGGCCCGGCGGCGACCAGCAGCCCCGGGACCGCGGGTGGCAGCCCCGACACGATCCCCACGAGCCGGCCTTGGGAGGGCACCAGGAGCAGGACCACGTTGCTGCGCCGGCATCCCTGGTTGATCAGGTTGAGGGCCTGGTCCAGCTCCGCTTCCGGTAAGGCGGCAGTGCACACCGCCCGCAGGTGTGTGTCGCGCCGCACGTGGTAGCGGATGCACCCCTGCTCAATCTGCGTCGGCGACAGGGTGCCGGCGAGCAGCCCGGCGAGCCATTCGTCCCTGCGCCTTCGGTCCGCCACCGCATGCGACAGGCCGTACTCGCGGTAGGCGCTCGCCGCACGAGCGGAGAACACGTCACTCAGCTTCCACAGCAGCGAGGTGAGGGTGAGCGACTCGGGGTGGTCGACCCCGAACTCCTGGGCGCGATCCACCAGCCGGTCCTGGATGCTCGCTATGCAGATGCGGAAGCCGCCCATGATGTCCTCGATCGGCACGCCCTGCTGGAGCCGTTCCAGCGTTGTGCGCTCGGCCTGCCAGATCTCCGAGCTCGGCGGCACGACGCCCGCCCGCAGGGTGCGGCACGCCAGCACGACGTTGCGGTGGATGCTCGTCACCAGCGCCTCGGTCGGGACCACCTCATAGGCCGGGATCTCGCGCCGGACACGCTCGATCGTGGGATCCACCAGTCCCTCGTCGCGTTCCAGCGCAGCGGTGAGTTCTCGCACACGGTCGTCGGACGTCCGCATCATCATGGGATTATCCTGCCCGGCGGTGTCGTCGGCACCCCGGTCCTCGCCCCAACGGCGCGCGTGGCACCCGTGCTTGTCGCGCGTGTTCAGGGATCTGTCACCGCTGTTCTATCTCGGATCTTTTGGTGGGTCCAGAATCAAACCCTACCGCTCGCCTAGCCGGCCGTTCCCCGCCGGATCCAGACGATTCCGAAGGCAGGGATCGACGCCAATCTCCCGAGGAGACGCAGATGACGACACTGGTCAATCCCCTCCAACATTTCGCTCCAACGCACACGGGAGTCGACGATCTTCCGTGGGTTCCGTTCACGCCTTACACGAACGAGGTGGAATTAAAGATCCTTCATGTGGATCTGGTCAAGAGCGAGACACAAATGCTTCTGCGGGCGCCGGGGGGAGCCTCGCTGGGTGTGCATGACCATTATGGTCGCGTGCTTGTCTACACGATTCGAGGGAAATGGCGGTACGCGGAGCACGCCTGGGTGTCGGGGCCGGGTGACTTCGTGTACGAGGTCGCCAACAGCAGGCACACGTTCATTGTGGAGCCTGACGAGGGCATCGAGGTGTTCATCTCGGTTGAAGGAGCTATTGCTTTCCTCGGCCCAAACGACGAGATCATCGGCATCGAGCAGGCCCATACGTTCGCCGAGCGATACAACGAGTACTGCAGGAAGCACGGGATCATCCCGGTTGACCTGACCAGCTTCGCCCTTTCGTAGCCAGTCGGTCGCTACTCGTACACCACGGGCGTGGACTCCACTACCGCGACTTACCTGGGCTTCCCGCACGTCTTTCCACTGCTTATGCGGCCCTACGCGGTTGGCCGTGAGCCGTGTTTGAACACCAGCGTTCAGTGACCGCCTGCTGTGACGGGGTGTGACCGTGCAGGGCTCGGGGCAAGGGACACACCCGCCGATGACGAACGGCCAGGTCAGCGACCTGGCGTCGGCCGGTTCGCACAGCCGGCGGGCGTCGGCCGTGCGAACCGGCTGTCGCTGCGGGCGGCGCTGCCCGACGTGTCGGTGCTCGGGATCGACGACCAGCGGCGCGGCTCGCCGCGTTTCCACCGCGACCCGCTCACCGGGGCGTGGGTGACCGACGCCGACCGCTGGCAGACGGTGCTCATCGACTCCGCCGGCGATCAGGGTCTGCTTGGGTCGTCGAGCGGAGGGCTCCGAAGCCCGTGACCAGCTGGATCCTCGCCCAGCCCGCGGCCTGGCGTGCCCGGATCAGCGCCGTGACCATCGGCATGTCCACGACCTACAAGGCGGTCGCCTGCGCCGCGCTCCCGCACGCCCAGTTGGCCGTGGACCCGTTCCACACCGCCCAGCTCGGCAACAAGGCCGTCAGTGACGTACGCCGCCGTGTCAGCCACCAGCTACGCCACCGCCGCGGCCGTGCCACCGACCCCGAGTACACGATCAAAGACCGGCTGCTGTGGGGCCCGGATGCGCTTTCCGACCGCGGGCGCCGCCGCATCCTCGAGACCTTCACGGTTCTCGAGGACCTCGACGGTGAGGCCGCCCACGCGCTGCGCACCGCCTGGAACGCCAAGAATCTGCTGCTCGACCTGCTCGCGCTCTCCCCGGCCCGCACCGGCGTCGCGACCACCCCGCACCGACATCGCCAGGGCCCTGACCAGGTTCCTCGGCTACTGCGCGACCTTCGGAAAGGACGTCCCCGAGGTCGTCACCCTTGCCGAGAGGATCTTCGACTGGCGCAACGAGATCGCCACCGCGATCCTCCTCGGACTCTCCAACGCCGCCGAGGCCGTCAACCGGGTCACCAAGCTCGTCTACCGCACCGCCTTCGGCCTGCGCAACGTCCCGAACCAGCAGCGCCGCGCCAGCTACGCCACCACCCGAAGTAGCCGCCCCGACTGGCTACCCGCCACCACCCACCCCAACGTCCAATAACCGGCCAGCTACGACTCCCGGTGAACTGCGTAGGAGTCGAAATGAAATAACTTGCGCGTTTCGAACCCTCCACAGGCCTGTGACCTGCGATGATGCTCTCGATCACGTATTTGTTACTTCATTACGTCCCCGTAGAGCCGCTTATGCTTGCAGGCGCGGCGGCCCAGGTTCCCGGTAGGAGGTCATCATGCGGACCTACGAGATGTACGACCTTGTCGATGTACCCCATCGCGACCGTCCTGGACGCTGGGAGGAGATCCTGGGCAGCACGGTGACGCCATTCCACACTGATGTTCCTCCAGGGAAATTACCCTACCGTGCCTCGATTGAGCGTCGCTGGTTCGATGACATCGCGCTGCTGGATATCGCATGTGATCCGTGTAGGGGTGAACGTAGTCGAAGTCTGATCAGCCGGACCAGCGAGGAAAATATTGCGATCTTCTTCGCTACCGCTGGGACTGAACGGCTTGCCATCGAGGACAAGAAGATTGTTGTCACTCCGGGCAGCTTCGTGGCTTGGAACAGCACGCAAAGGATGCGGTTCGAAGTTGTTGAGCACTTCCGCAAAATTACCCTGGTAATGCCGAGGGTGGCGCTGGAAGAGGTCTTGGAGAGCCCGTGGTTGGAAGCCGACCTCGTGGTGGACGTGAACGCTCCCGCGATCAGGTTGTTGCGCAGTTATATCGCCTCACTTGCCAGCCTCCCG
Source organism: Frankia sp. CcCS3 (assembly GCF_977927575.1). Lineage (NCBI taxonomy): Bacteria > Bacillati > Actinomycetota > Actinomycetes > Frankiales > Frankiaceae > Frankia > Frankia sp. CcCS3. The sequence goes on along the minus strand of NZ_CDWRCL010000022.1, from coordinate 25,277 downwards.
CACGAGATTCCCGCCCCCACCATAACGGCGGCCCGCAACGCGGCATTGGAGTTGGTGGCCGCGGCGGTGCGCCCCGAGGCCACGTTCACGAATGCGATCACTGGGGAAGCGATGCGGCTCGCAGTGGAACGCTGGATAGCTCGAAACCTTGGCCACCGCGACGTCAGTGCCGCTGCGGCGGCCGCTGCGCAGTGTGTGTCTGTCCGCACGCTGCAGCGCGGCTTCGCCGCGACAGGAAACAGCTACAGCGCCGCCGTCCGCTCCCAGCGACTCGCACGAGCCCGCCGGGACCTGATCGAGGGATCATGCTCTATTCAGGCGATCGCCAGCCGTTGGGGTTTTGCGGACACGAGTCACTTCTGTCGAGAATTCAAACGGCTGTATGGTGCGACGCCGACTTGTTACCGTGATTCGGTCGCCTTATCGTTCGCCCACGTGGGCGAACCCGATTTTCGGGACGATCCGGACGGTGGAGCGCAGCCCTCCAGAACCGCGTCCCAGACGTCCAGGACGTCCAGGCTGCATGACTGATCGCGTCGTCCGTCCGGTCGGCACTTGTCCCGGATGTCCAGGACGGGCCGGACTGGCGGCGGGTCAGGTCGGGGGAGGCCGGGTTGGGTCGGATCAGGCGGGGCGAGCGGCCGGCTGGCCCAGCCAGCGTCGCACCAGACTGGTCAGAACCAGGATCACGGCTGTTCCGACCACTTCAATGATCACATTCGCGAGCAGATGACTCATCGTGCAACCTCCTATGCGTACTGTGTCGCTCCCCGGCCCTGATCGGGGCGCGCCAGACCGCCACGAGGCGGGCGGTCCGTACTTCCGGGTGACACGGTGCGGGCCAAAGATGAACAGAAAGCGAGCGATCTCGTTCGGTTGCATGGCCAGAGCATAAACCCGCCCGTTCGTCGCGGTCCGTGACTGTCCGACGAACCGCCAGGTCAGCCCGTGTGGGGGGCCTGCTGCGGGGTGGGCTCGGCCCGATCCGGCGGAACCCCGATCGGACCAGGTCGATCGGACCAGGTCGGAGGATCGGAGAAGGCGGGGACGCCGTCACCCGGCATCCGCCCGCACTTCACCCTTCGCTACGGTGAAGCCGTGGTCGGGTGTGCGTGGATGACGCGAACAGGTCGGGCGCGGAGCCGGCAGACCGATCGTCGTTCCGCGTGGCCTCCGGACCCGGCGGCCTCGCCGGACGGGCTGAACGGACCGGATGGGCCGGGTAGGCCGGACTCGTCTGGCTCGTGGGCCAGGTCGGCGCGTCGATGAACTTCTTCGAGGGGACGGTCCTCGGTCTCGTTCAGGGGCTCACCGAGTTTCTCCCGGTCTCGTCCAGCGCCCACCTGCGCATCGCCGCCGCGCTCGCCGGCTGGGAGGACCCGGGCGCCGCGTTCACCGCTGTGACCCAGATCGGCACCGAGGCCGCCGTGCTGATCTACTTCCGTAAGGATATCGCCCGCATCGTGGCGGCGTGGGCGCGCTCGCTCACCCGCCGGGCGATGCGTAAGGACCCCGACGCCCGGATGGGCTGGCTGGTCATCCTCGGCACCCTTCCGATCGGCCTGCTCGGGGTGACGCTGCAGGACGCCATCGAGGGCCCGTTCCGCGACCTGCGGCTGATTGCCACGACGCTGATCGTGCTTGGCCTGATCCTGGGCGGCGCGGACTGGTACGCCTCGAAGGGGCGGCCGCAGGGTCGTCATTCGCCGCCCCGCCCGCGCAAAGTGCTCGAGGACTTGTCGGTGCGTGACGGGCTCTTCTATGGCCTCGCCCAGGCTGCCGCGCTGATCCCCGGCGTCTCCCGGTCCGGTGCGACGATCAGCGGGGGCCTGCTCCTCGGCTACACCCGCGAGGCCGCGGCCCGGTACTCTTTCCTGCTGGCGATGCCGGCGGTGCTGGCGTCCGGGGTCTTCGAACTGCGCTCCATCGGTGGGAAGGATGCCGACGTCGCCTGGGGCCCGACGATCCTCGCCACGCTCGTGGCGTTCGCCACCGGGTACGCCGCGATCGCGTGGTTCCTACGGTACATTTCGACGCGCAGTTTCGCGCCCTTCGTGCTGTATCGCGTGGGGCTGGGGTTGCTGCTGTTCTCCCTGCTGGCCGGGGGTGCCCTCAGCCCCGGCGCCGGTGCCCCCCCGGGCTGAACGGGCGGGGAGCCCCAGGCGCGACCCACGTGCCTACGCCCGTCAACTACGGTGAGGGTCGGCGGTCCGCGTGTGCAGACGGTGAAGGTGTCTGCGGGACATATCCGAACGAGTCCGAGGCCCGCCCGACGTCGGTCGGGAAACCGATACCGATTCCGCTGCCGAGCCTCCGGCAGCGACCGCGACGGAGCGTGGAGGACGCCATGATTCGGCGAGGGGCCGCGGGATCGCGGCTGTCTCCGGGACGGTTCGACGACCGGGACCCCGCGTCCATCGACGCCCCCGCGTCCGCCAACGGGTCCATGCCCGCCGGCGGGGCCTGGTCCGTCGGCGGGTCCGGCCCCGCCGCGACCGGTCGATCCGCCGCCGGTCGATCCGCCGCCGGGCTGACCGCCGCCGAGGTCGCCGAACGCGTCGCCGACGGCCGCGTCAACGACGTGCCGGCCCGCTCCAGCCGTTCGCTGCGCGACATCATCCGTGCGAACGTCCTCACCCGGATCAACGCGATCATCGGCGTTCTGCTGGTCTTCGTCGTCATCGTCGCTCCATTCCAGGACGCCCTGTTCGGCGGCGTGATCATCGTGAACACCCTGGTCGGCCTGTTCCAGGAGCTGCGGGCGAAGCGCACCCTGGACCGGCTTGCCGTGGTGGGGGAGTCCCGGCCCGTCGTGCGGCGTGACGGTGTCGCCCGGGAGCTCCCCGCCACCGAGATCGTGCTGGACGACGTGATCGAGCTCGGCGCCGGCGACAAGATCTCCGTCGATGGCCTGGTCCTGGCAGCCGATCACCTGGAGGTCGATGAGTCGCTGCTCACCGGTGAGGCGGATCCGGTGCACAAGCAGCCCGGCGACATCGTCATGTCGGGCAGCTTCGTTGTCGCGGGGTCGGGGGCGTTCCGGGCGACCCGGGTGGGCCGCGAGGCCTACGCGGCCCGGCTCGCTAAGGAGGCGAGCCGGTTTACCCTGGTGCACTCCGAGCTGCGGGGCGGCATCAGCACCATTCTGCGGGTCGTCACCTGGATGATCATTCCGGCCGGCCTCGCGCTGATCATCAGCCAGGTGGTCGTCAACGACGACGACCTGCCCGAGGCCATCCGCCGGATGGTCGCCGGGCTCGTGCCGATGGTGCCGGAGGGCCTGGTGCTGCTCACGTCGGTCGCCTTCGCGGTCGGCGTGGTGCGGCTGGGCCGGCGGCAGTGCCTGGTGCAGGAACTGCCCGCGATCGAGGGGCTGGCCCGCGTCGACGTCGTCTGCCTGGACAAGACCGGCACCCTCACCGAGGCCGCGATGGACGTCGTGGAGCTGCGGATCGTCGAGCCGGGCACCGCCGGCGCCGTACCTGAGACGGGCGCCGCCTCCGGGGCAGGTGCGGCCGGAGAGCCGAGCACCCTCGTGCCGAGCGTGCTCGGCGCCCTCGGCGCGGCCGACAGCCGGCCGAATCCGAGCCTGCAGGCGATCATCGATGCCTATCCCGCCCCGCAGGGCTGGCAGGTGCGGGCGGACGCGCCGTTCTCCTCGGCGCGTAAGTGGAGCGGCGCGACCCTCGCCGCCGCGGACGGGACCGAGGGCACCTGGCTGCTCGGCGCGCCCGATGTGCTGCTGGCAGCTGGTGACCGGGTGCTCGCCACCGCGGACGAGTACGGGGCGCAGGGCCTGCGGGTGCTGCTGCTCGCTCGGTTCGGCGCGCCGCTGGCGGACGCACTGGCGGACCCGGCGACGGTGCCGACTGGCGTCGTCCCGGTGGCGCTCGTGGTCATCGCCCAGCGGCTGCGGGCGGATGCCCCGGATACCCTGCGGTACTTCGCCGAGCAGAACGTCGCCGCCAAGATCCTCTCGGGGGACAATGCGCTGTCGGTCGGCGCGGTCGCCCGCTCGCTGGGGCTGCCCGGCGCCGACGATCCCGTTGACGCCCGCACGCTGCCGACCGACCGGGCCGCGCTCGCCGACGCCATGGAGAGCCACTCGATCTTCGGGCGGGTCAGCCCGCAGCAGAAGCGGGAGATGGTCGCGGCGTTGCAGTCGCGGGGGCACGTCGTCGCGATGACCGGCGACGGCGTCAACGACGTCCTGGCGCTCAAGGACGCCGACATCGGCGTGTCGATGGGATCCGGCAGCCAGGCGACCCGCGCGGTCGCCCAGATCGTGCTGCTGAACAACAGCTTCGCGACGTTGCCGCCGGTGGTCGCCGAGGGGCGGCGGGTCATCGGCAACATCGAACGGGTCGCGAACCTGTTTCTGACCAAGACCGTCTATTCGGTCCTGCTCGCGATCGTGGTTGTGATCACCCAGGTGCCGTACCCGTTCCTCCCTCGGCATCTCACGCTCGTCGGGTCGCTGACGATCGGCATCCCGTCGTTCTTCCTGGCGCTGGCGCCGAACACCGAACGGGCGCAGCCGGACTTCGTCGGTCGGGTGCTGCGCTTCGCCCTTCCCGCCGGGTTGCTCGTCGCCGCGGCGACGATGACGTCCTACCTGCTGGCCCGGTCGCACTTCTATGGTCAAGACCTGGACACCGAGACCTCGATGGCGACGCTGACGCTGTTCGGAGTCGCGCTGTGGGCACTGGCGATCGTCGCCCGTCCGTACACCTGGTGGCGCATCGCGCTCGTGCTGACCATGGCGGTCGCGTTCGCGCTGGTCCTGGCCATCCCGCCCGGCCAGGAGTTCTTCCAGCTCTCCCTGGTGGGGACGACCGGGCCGTGGACGGCGGTCGGCATCGCCGCGGTGGCGGCGGTCCTGCTCGAACTCGTATGGGCGATCATCCGCCGGCAGCTGACGGTGGTGGCCGCGCGGGTGGACCTGGAAGCGGCGCGCCGCCCGCCGATTTCGCAGAGCAACGTGCGGATCCTGCCCGCGGTGCGGACCCTGCCCGCGGTGCGGACCCTGCCCGCGGTGCGGACCCTGCCCGCGGCGCCTGCCGAGGGTGCGCCTGCCGACAGCCCGCGGTCCGCGGTGGTCGCCCGTCCGGGGGTGGTCGTCCGTCCGGGCGGGAGGGCCGCGGCATCCGGTCCCGACGGCCCGCGGCCGACGCCGTAGTCGGGGTTCTCTCCCGGCCTGCCTATCCGGAGGTCTCGGCCTCAGCACCGGTCTCGGCCTCAGCGCTGGTCTCGTCTCCGGGGGCGGGCGAGGTCGTGCGTGAGGTGGCTGCTGTCGAGGCGGCGGCTGTCGCGGTAGTGGGGGTGGCCGCGGACGGCGTGCGCCGGGCCGGGCCGGCGGCGAGCCGGGTGAGGTAGGCGTTGTACGCGTCGAGTTCGGCGTCGACGTCACCAGCGGCGGCGATGCGCCGCTCCCGGGCCCGCGTCTGCCGCTCGTCCAGCCGGGACCACTGGATGGCCAGCACGATCAGCACGACAAAGGTGGGAATCTCGCCGAACGCCCAGGCGATGCCCCCGGCGGTCCGCTGGTCGCTGAGCGGTGAGACGCCCCAGGGCCGGACCAGGCGGTCGTACCAGCCTGAGCCGAGCAGGGCCGATGTGCTCATGATGGTCAGGCCGAGGAAGGCGTGGAACGGGACGACGGCCAGCAGCATCAGGACGCGGCCGGGATGCGGCAGCCGGCGGGGGAGCGGGTCGGTCCCGATCAGCAGCTCGAAGAACAGCACGCCGACCGCCAGGAAGTGCACGTTCATGTACAGGTGGCCGAGATGGTTGCGCATGAGGGTCGACAGCAGCGAGCTGAGGTAGAGCACGTAGAGGCTGCCGGCGAAGTTTGCCGTCACGAGCAGCGGATGGGTCAGGATGCGTACCGGCCAGGACCGCAGCGTTCTCAGCAGCCATTCGCGCGGTCCGGTGCGGTGCGGAGCCGTGGCGGGCCGCACCGCCCGCAGCGCCAGGGTCACCGGCGCGCCGAGCACCAGCGGGATCGGGGCCAGCATGCTGAGCAGCATGTGCTGGCTCATGTGCACGCTGAGCAGGACCGGCCCGTACAGCCCGAGTCCGCTCGATGTGGCGACCACGACGACGAGCAGGCCGGCGAGCCAGGCGATGGTGCGCCCGAGCGGCCAGGGGGCGCCGCGTGCCCGTAGCCGGCGCAGGCCGGCGAGGTAGAGCAGGGCGGCGGTGACCGCGCCGGCGAGGAAGACCCAGTCGATGCGCCAGTCGGTGGCGAGCCGCACGGCGGTGATCGGTGGGGGCATCGGGTATCCGAGCAGCGTCTGGGTCGGATCGTCGGGAACGAGTGCGTCGTTCACCGGTGGCGCCGTGCGGGACAGTCCGACGGCCAGTCCGACCGTGGCCGTGAGAACGGTGAGCTCCACGCCGGCGATGCGCAGGAAACGAGCGACCGCGGTAGTCCCGTCGGTGCCGGTCCGGCGGGTGTTCGTCTGAGCAGTGCCGGTCTGGTCGGTGGTGCCGGTCTGGTCGGTGGGCGTCCTCACCGCGAGCCCGGCGACGATCCGGCGGCGCACCAGACCACCGAGCGTGACGGCGGCCAGCAGGCCCGCGGCCTTGAGCAGGACCAGCAGACCGTAGCGGGTGTCCCACAACGGGGTGAAGCCGCCGAGCCGCAGGGCCGCACCGGCGATCCCGCTGATCGCCGTGACGGCCGCCGCCCCGGCCGCGAACCGGCTGTACCGGCGCAGCGCCGGGCCGAACGAGCCCACCGGCAGCCGCACCGCGGTGAGCAGGCCGAGTAGACCACCCACCCAGGCCGTGGCCGCGAATACATGCACGCCGAGGGCCACCACTGCGATCGCATGATCGCCGGACGTGGCGGCGTGGCCAACCAGGATCGGCGGCACGATGCCGGCGACCGCGACAGCGAGCAGGGCCCCGGCCGCGGTTGTCGTCGTGACCGTACGGCCGATCATCGCGATGACGGCCGCCAGGGCCGCCACGACGAGCAGTGCCCGGCCCTGGGAGGTGGTGGAGACGAAGGAGCGCAGCGAGGAGACGCCCAGGACGTCGCCGGCCGGGCGCGCGGAGATCTCGGACAGGGTGAACAGCAGCTCCACGAGGGTGGCCACCATCCACAGAGCCGCGGCGTTCGCCGCGTACCGGCCGCACCGCCGGGCCGTGGGGGACAGGATGCCCACCCGCGACTCGTTGCCGGCCGCACCGCGTTGCGCCGAACGGCCGCGTTGCGCCGAACGCCCGTGTTTCGCCGGAAGAAGGACGGCGGCCGCGAGAAGCCACCCGATCGTCCCCACGGCGGCGATCTTGCCGACCAGATGCGTGAACGGCAGTGCCCAGTAGGTGGGCGTGCCGGACGAAGGCAGGCCGGGCAGCCGCAGGGGGCCTGGCCCGAAACCGACGGTCAGGGCCAGCGCCACGCATCCGGCCGCGACGGCGACGGGCGCCATCCGTCCGACCGCCGCCGTCCGTCCGTCCCCCGAGGTGGAGCGGCTGGCGGGGCTGGTTCTGGTGGGAGCGGCGGCATACGGAGGAGCGGCCGGACCCGCGGGCGTGATGGGGCCTGCGGGCGTGGTGGAGTTGTTCGTTATGGCGGGGTCTTTCCTGGTGACGGGGGTGTCCATAGGGTCAGCGCGCTCCGGAGTGACGTCGCCGCAGGGCGAACAGGGTGCCGCCGCCGAGCGTGAGGACACTGGCGATCACAACGGGGAGTATCCAGCCACCGCCACCGTCACCGCCGTCCGCGGATCCCGTATCGGCCGTGATGGCAGTGACGGCCGCGGACGGGGCCGGCGCGGCACCCGTGGTCGGGCTTGCGGTGGCTGCCGGGGTCGGCGTCGTGGTGACCGGGGACGGGGGCGGGGATCCCTCCTGGCCCGCGGACGCCGTGCCGCCGGCAACGGTGAAGGCGAACTCGCCGCCGACCGGATGACCGTCCTCGGACACGACCCGATAGGCCACCGTGTAGCGACCGTGGCGGAGAGCGGTGAGGTCCTGGTGGACGCTGCCGCCCTCGACGCGGGTGGCACCGGCGGTCACGCTGGCGCCGTCGGCCGCTGTGACGGCGACGTTCGTGTAGCGCGGGGACACTGGCTCGTTGAACATCAGGATGATCTCATGTGGCGGGGCGGTGAGAGTGCTGTCCGCCACCGGGGTGCTGGTGACCAGGCGTGAATGCGCCGATGCGGGGGTGGCCAGTCCGAGCAGGACCGCCGGGACGAGCGCCGCGACGAGGCCAAGCGCCACAACCAGGCTGATCGCCGCGGCGAGGCCGGTTGGCCCCGTGCCGCCCGTACCACCGGTGGCGCGGGCGGCACCGGTGGGGTTGGCGAACCGGGTGCCGCTCCTACTCGGGACTGCCGTACGCCGTCTCGCGGACAGCCTCGCCTGTAGTCGCACCCAGCAGATTCTACGCGCCGTAGAAACGTGACCACCGCGTCCGATCCAAGATAATCAACAATGTTGACATCCTCCCGGCGCGTAGGTTCCGCTCGCTGTTCCCGCTGCTGTTGCTGCTGACGACCGGCCTCGGCTCATCGGCCGAGGCCGATGGCGGGCCGGCGGTCAGCTGCCGCCGTCGTGGTCCACCGGAGCCGGCCGTGGATGATCGGGAAGGACGATCGGCGCGACGAGCACGGTGTCATGGCCGTCCGTGGTGGCCACGAGCGCGGGCCAGAGGCCGTCGTTGACGCAGTTCTTCGCGAATTCGCTGGCCCGGGTCGGGGGAGAGGCCAGGGACACGAATCGGCCCTCGGTCGTCGCGAGGAGCAGGTGCGCGCCGATCAGGGAGTGCCGCATCGCCTGTTCCCGGTGCCGTCGGCGGCGCGCCTCGAGGGAGACGTGATCCATCGCTTCCTCGGCCGGAAGATGCCAGCCCGAGGTGTTCACCAGTTCCGCCCGGAGCCGGACCAGGCGATGTGCTCCGGTTCCCCCGGCCTGGTGTGCCCAGGTCTGCAGTCCGGCGCTCAACCGCAGCTCTCCCTGCACGGCCCAGCTGTCCCAGGTGATGCGGGTCGGTTCCGCCTCGCCGTGGCCGCTCACGGTTTCCACCCGCCGACCGGCGGGGGCGCTGAACCGGATGGTGTGGGGTGGTCCGAGTCCCGCCGAGACGCCACCGCTCGCCGGACCGGCCAGCTCCCATGGATTCGGCCGTGGCGCGCTCAGGCGGGGCAGCCAGTTCCGCCGCGGCCCCGCGGCGGTCGGTACCGCGCTGCCGGGAGGCGCCGCCAACAGGTCCGTGACCGTCACCACATCGTCGACCTGGCGCGGGATGAACTCGTCCCAGCCGCGGGGCTCGGCATCTCCCGCGGGCCAGCCGCCCGGTGGAAACCGGCCCCCATCCCCGGGGCCACGATCCACGGAACGGGCCGTCAGCTGCAGGTAGCGCACCCGGACCCGGAGCACGGTGTCGGGGCCGCATTCCAGGAGACACTCCGAGTGGGCATGCGAACGCTCCCCCGGGTGGGCGAGGGCATAGGACGACGGGGTCAGCACCCCGATCCGCCGGTCTGAGCCGCAGGTGGTGGCGCGGTCGGGATGGGTGGACTCGCCGCGGTAGATCTCAGCGTCCGCGATCGCCGCGGTCTGGTCGAACGGCGAACAAACCGTCATTGCATCTCCCTGCCCTGGACGGGCCTGGCCCGGACGAACGAACGGATGGGCTAGAGAACGGCGATCGCCTCCCCGGCGTGGACCAGCACGGCATCTCCGGGATGGGCGTCGACCAAGGCGATGCCCACCTCCTCCGTTCCGGCGGGAGTGCGAACGACAGCGAGGGCTCCGGGCAAGAGACGGATGACCTCCGCCTCGATGGTCTCCTCCGACCGGGCGATGCGCCCGGCCGCCTCACATACCGGCGCGGCCGGACCGGGATGGACCGAGGCCAGCTCGGCCTCCATCGCGGCCGGTCGGCCCGCGCTCGTGCCGGCGGTCATGCCGACGGTTTTGACGGTGGTCCTGGTTGTGGTCGACGCGGCTGACCTGCCGTGACCGACTGAGCTGCCGTGACCGACTGAGTCGGAGGGGTGGCGCCGGGCATCCCCCGACTCGGCGTGCCTGGTGCCGACCTGTGCGTTCTCGCCGTCCATCGTCGTAACCACCCTCGGGAAGGCTGGCTTTGCCGCAACCGTACGACCCTGGGCCTGATCACACCACACGGCTAGGACGACTACACGACGTATCGATGCCGGTGTCCGAAACATCAACCTGCCGGGACGTCTCCCCCCGGGCTCCATCCCCGGACGGGCGGGGAGCGGACGGGCGGGGAGCGGTGGCGCGGAACGGGCATCCGGGGCACGGCCGGATCGGGCAGCATAGACGGTGTGAGGGACGGTGTGCGACAGCAGGTGACGGGTGGCGGGGGCGAGGCATTCGACCGGCTCTGCTCGCTGGCCGCGGCCGGCGGGGTCGTGGTGGTGACCGGTGCGGGGATCTCCACCGACTCCGGTATTCCGGACTACCGGGGTCCGAACGGGGCACTGCGCCATCACACCCCGATGACCTACCAGGAGTTCACCGATGATCCCGCGGCCCGGCACCGCTACTGGGCCCGCAGCCATGCCGGGTGGCGGCGGGTGGCCCGGGCGGAGCCGAACCCGGGCCACCGTGCACTGGCCCGGTTGGAGCAGGACGGCCTGGTGACCGGTGTCGTGACGCAGAACGTCGACGGCCTGCACCAGCGTGCCGGCTTACGGCGCGTCATCGATTTGCACGGCAGGCTGTCGCGCGTGCTATGCCGCGGCTGCGGCGACGTGAGCCCTCGCCTCGAGCTCGACCAGCGTCTGCGGGCGGTCAATCCCGGATTCCATGTCGGCGCCGCGCAGAGCAACCCGGACGGCGATGTCACGCTCCCCGACGACATGGTCGCCGCCTTCGTCATGGTGGGCTGCCGCCGGTGCGACGGTGACGAGCTGGAACCGGACGTGGTGTTCTTCGGCGCGACCGTGCCGCGGCCGCGTGCCGCGGAGGCGTTCCGGCTGGTCGAGGGGGCCAGGGCGCTGCTGATCCTCGGATCGTCGCTGACGGTGATGTCCGGCTACCGGTTCGTGCTCCGTGCGGCGGAGCTCGACATCCCGGTCGCGATCGTCAACCAGGGTCCGACCCGGGGGGACAGCCGCGCGGCCGTCCGGGTCGACGCGCCTCTGGGCCTGGTGCTTCCCCGCCTCGCCGCCGCCGTGACGCCCCCGTCCCCCCGTTCTCCCGTTCCCCCGTCCCCCGTTCCCCCGTCCCGCCCGGGCCGTTACCCACCATGCGCTCGCTCGCGTTCCCGGGGGACTACTTCCTGGAGCTGTGAGGATGGGGGGATGCGATCGGTTTCCCACGTCTACCCGGGCGATCTCACGTTCCGCCGTGCGACCAAGGCCGACGTCGCGGCGATCGTCGAGCTCGTCGAGTCCGCGTACCGGGGGGAGCCCAGTCGCGCGGGGTGGACCACCGAGGCCGACCTGCTCGCCGGGCGGCGCACCGACGCCGCCGCGGTCGGCGCGGCATTGGCGGCGCCGGACAGCGTGGTCCTGCTCGCGCAGGACCCGGACGGAACCCTCCTCGGTTGCTGCCACGTGGAACGACGGGTCGAGCCACCGGCCCGGTCGGAGCACGCGGCGACCGAGGTGACCCGGTCGGGGCATACCACCCGCGGGCAGGCTGACGCGGAGCGGTGTGGCCCGGATGCATCACCGTCGACCGGGTCCTACTTCGGCATGTTCGCGGTAAGCCCGACCCGCCAGGGCAACGGGCTCGGCGACACGCTGCTGCGGCTCGCCGAACGGCACGCCGTGACGGCCTGGTCCGCGGCCTGGATGGACCTGCTGGTCATCGCCCAACGGGCCGAACTGATCGCCTGGTATCAGCGGCGCGGATACGTCCTGACCACCAGAACGAGCCCGTTCCCCTACGACGACGAACGGTTCGGCCGGCCGCTGCGACCGGATCTCTACTTCGCCGTCCTCCGCAAGAGGTTCGGAGACCGCCCGGGGTTCAGCGACCGCTGAGCGTGCCGGACCGTCCGTGCCGGACCGTCAGCGCGTCTCCGGCGAGGTCGACGACCACCGCGGAACCGTCGTCGACCTCGCCGGCGATCATCTCCCGCCCGATCCGGGTCTCCACCTCGCGTTGCAGGTAGCGGCGCAGCGGGCGGGCGCCGTGGACTGGGTCGTAGCCCTGACGGGCGATGAACATCCTGGCCGGCTCGGTGATGTTCAGGGTGATGCGCCGATCCGCCAATCGGGCCCGCAGGTCGTCCACCAGCAGGTCGACGACCCGCTCGATCTCGGGCAGGGTCAGCGGGGAGAACAGCACGACTTCGTCGACCTGGTGAAGGAACTCGGGCCGGAAGGCCCGGCGCAGGTCGGCCGTGATCCGAGCGCGGACCTCGGGTCCGGCCGTCCCGTCAGCGTCCGGACCGCCCGTGAGCCGTTCGGACCCCACGCCAGAGGCCAGGATGACGACGGTGTCGCGGAAGTCGACGGTGCGTCCCCGGGCGTCGGTGAGCCGACCGTCGCCCAGGACCTGCAGCAGGACGTTGAGGACGTCGGCGTGTGCCTTCTCGATCTCGTCGAACAGCACCACCGCGTAGGGCTTGCGTCGTACCGCCTCGGTGAGCTGCCCGCCCTCGACGGGCCCGGTCTGGCCGGGTGGGGCGCCCAGTAGCCGGCCGACGCTGTGCCGCTCCTGGTACTCGCCCAGGTCGATGCGGATCAGACTGTCCTCGGAGTCGAACAGGGCCGTCGCCAGGGCCCGGGCCAGCTCGGTCTTCCCGACCCCCATCGGCCCGAGGAAGAGGAATGACCCGATCGGGCGGCGCGGGTTCCCGATGCCCGCGCGGGCCCGGAGCACCGTGTCGGCGACGAGCCGCACCGCCTCGTCCTGTCCGACGACCCGGGCGCGCAGGACCTGGTCGAGGCGTCGCAGCTTCTCCCGTTCCCCCTCGAGGAGCCGGGCCACCGGGATCCCCGTCCAGCGGGAGACCAGATCGGCGATCTCGTCGGCGGTCACAATCTCGCGCAGCAACCGGTGGCCGCCCCGCCGGGGGGTGAGCCGTTCGGACTCGTCGGCGAGCCGCCGGTCCAGTTCGGGCAGGCGGGTGTGGCGCAGTTCCGCCGCGGTCGCCAGGTCGTGTGCCCGTTCGGCCTCCTCGGCCCGCCGCCGGGCCTGTTCGATCTCCTCCCGCAGCCCCCGGACTCGCCTAATGGCCTGGCGTTCGGCCTCCCACCGCGCGCGCATCGCGTTCGCCGCGGCCCGCACGTCGGCGAGCTCCCCACGGAGCTGGTCCAGCTGGGCGATGCTCGCCGGATCGGATTCCTGCGCGAGCGCGGCCTCCTCGATCTCCAGTCGGACCACCCTGCGGGTGATCTTGTCGAGGGCGGTCGGCATCGAGTCGATGTCGGTGCGCAGCATGGCGCCCGCCTCGTCGACGAGGTCGATCGCCTTGTCCGGCAGGAAACGGTCGCTGATGTACCGATGGGACAGCACCGCCGCCGAGACCAGTGCCGCGTCGGCGATCCGAACCCCGTGGAAGATCTCCAGCCGTCCTCGCAGCCCGCGCAGGATAGAGATGGCGTCCGTCACTGATGGTTCATCGATTATGACTGTCTGGAACTGGCGTGCGAACGCGGGGTCGGACTCGATCTGCCGGCGGTACTCCTCGAGTGTCGTCGTCCCGATCAGGTGCAGGTCGCCGCGGATCAGTAGCGGCTTGAGCACGTTGCCGGCATCCGTCGTCCCCTCGGCGGCACCCGCCCCCAGGACGGCGTGTAGTTCGTCGACGAACAGCAGGATCCGCCCCTCGGACGCCGTGACCTGGGCCATAACCGCCTTGAGTCGTTCCTCGAACGCACCGCGGTGCGCCGTCCCGGCCGCCAGCGCGCCCAGGTCGAGCTGGAACACCCTCCTGTTCCGCAGGCTGTCCGGAACGTCCCCGCGGAAGATCCGGTCGGCGAGGCCCTCGACGATCGCGGTCTTGCCGACTCCGGGGTCGCCGAGCAGCACGGGATTGTTCTTCGTCCGGCGGGACAGGATCTGGATCACTCGGCGGATCTCGGCGTCCCGCCCGATCAGGGGGTCGAGGCGGCCGTTGCGGGCGTCGGTGACGAGGTCGCGTCCGTACTTCTCCAGCGCGTCGTCCGTGGCCGTCGGCGAGGCGGAGATGATGCGCCGGTCTCCGCGCACCCGGGTCAGCGCGATGAGCAGGCGTTCCCGGGTCAGACCCTGCTCGTGCAGAATCCGGCCGGCCGGTGTCGTGGGTCCCTCCTCGAGCAGGGCCAGCAGCAGGTGCTCGACCGAGATGTACTCGTCGCCCAGGCGGTGTGTCTCCCGTTCGGCGGCGTCGAGGGCCCTGGACAGACGCTGCGTCATGTACACCTCGCCCGGTCGGACCCCCGGCCCGGACACCCGCGGTCTGCGCTCCAGCTCCGCCTCCACCGCACCGGTGAGGGCGGGTGGGGTACCACCCGATGCGATCATGAGGCGCGGGACCAGTCCGTCCGGCTGCTCGACGAGCGCGGCGAGCAGATGTTCCCCGTCGATCTCGGTGTGGCCGAACCGCATCGCCCTGGTCTGGGCCGCCTTCAACGCGTCCTGGGCGCTCTCGGTCAGCTTGGTCGACTTCATCGGTACTCCTCGCCGGGGCCGTCGCGATGGCCGCGGATGCGCTGTTCGAGTTCGTCGATGCGGTCGCGCAGGTCCAGCACGACGCCGGTGGCCGCATAGGTAATGCCGAGGTCGCGGCGCAGCCGTTCGATGCGCACCGCCTGCCCGACCGCGCAGACCGGCAGCCACCACTGCCCCGCCTGGCCGACGCGCACGTCGAGCAGGCTGAGGGCGACCAACCGGCGGACGATGTCCGGGCCCAGCCGGGTGCGCAGGCAGAAGGAGTCCAGCCCGAGAAGATCCAGACCGGGTTCGACGCCGCCCAGGTGGGTGATCCCGGTGACCGGGACGGTCGGGACGGTCGGGTCGGGATCGCTTCCGGCTGCCCTTCCCACGATTACCTCCTGCTGATGGATGCCTCCTGCTGATGGGCCGATCCGGTGGTCCCCCGCCCACCTGGGGATGTGGAGGGCCGGTCCGGAGGAGCACACCGCCCGTGCGGCGGAGACCGGGCCTGGGCGCGGGTACGGTCGAGCCGGATCATCTCTGGGTAGCGGTCCGATTACCCATGTGACCGTAGGTCGAACCCGATGGCGTTCGCAACCAGAGGTGACGACTCCACGACGGATAGGTGTGGTCTCCGGGGATGGCCGCGCCCGCCATGCGCCCACGGGCACGACGTCCGATTTCCGCCAGCATGCGAGACAGGACTCGTCGAGAGTAGGTGGAGTGATGACGGACCAGAGCCGCTACGAGGCGCTGCGCAGCCGGGACGCGCGCTTCGATGGCGCGTTCTTCTTCGCCGTCACCACCACCGGCATCTACTGCCGCCCGAGTTGTCCAGCCGTCACGCCGAAGCGGGAGAACGTCCGGTTCTTTCCGACGGCCGCGGCGGCGCAGGGCTCGGGCTTCCGGGCGTGCCGGCGGTGCCGTCCCGACGCGGTGCCCGGCTCGGCCGAATGGAACGTTCGCGCCGACGTGGTCGGCCGTGCGATGCGGCTGATCGGCGACGGCGTGGTCGACCGGGAGGGTGTCTCGGGGCTCGCGGCGCGCCTGGGCTACAGCGTGCGGCAGCTTCAACGGCAGATGAACGCGGAAGTGAGCGCGGCACCACTCGCGCTGGCCCGTGCACAGCGGGCGCAGACCGCGCGGGTACTGCTCCAGACCACCGACCTGGCGGCGACGGGCATCGCCTTCGCGGCCGGGTTCGCGAGCGTCCGGCAGTTCAACGACACCATCAGGATGATCTATGCCGCCACGCCGAGCGAACTGCGGGGCGGGCGCCCGGCGCGTCCGGTGACTCCGGCCCGGTCCGCCGTACCGGGTCACAACCGGGATGCGGCTGGGCTGGTGCTTCGGCTCGGTTATCGGGAGCCGTACGCGGTCGACGAACTCGTCGCCTACCTTCAGCGACGCGCGATCCACGGCGTCGAGGAGGTCGTCGGCCGGCCCGGTGAGCGAACGTACCGGCGAACCCTGCGGCTGCCGAGAGGAAGCGGCGTTGCGGAGGTCGACGAACGGGCGGGTAACGGAGGGTGGCTGGAGTGCCGTCTGTTGCTGACCGACCTACGCGATCTGACCACCGCGGCGCAGCGGGTCCGGTGCCTGTTCGACCTGGACGCCGACCCGCGCGCCGTGGTGGAACGACTGTCGGCGGCTCGGCGACGCGCTGGTTGCCGCGTACGGGGAACCGCTTCCCACCCCCGATGGTGGTCTCACCCACCTGTTTCCGCGGGTCACCGACCTCGCCGAGGCGTCGTTGACCGAGCTGGGGATGCCACAGAGCAGGCGCGATACGTTGCGCACGCTCAGTGCCGCGCTCGCCGACGGCACCGTCCGTCTCGACCCGGGCGTCGACCGCGACGAGGCGGAGAAGGAGCTGCTGCTCCTGCGGGGCGTCGGTGCGTGGACGGCGGGCTACATCCGGATGCGGGCACTGGGCGACCCTGACGTCCTGTTGGAGAGTGACGTGGCCGCCCGGGCCGGGATGCGGCGGGTCGGCGCGGCTCTGGCGGACGCCGCGGCCTGGCGGCCCTGGCGCTCCTACGCCATGCACCATCTGTGGGGGGCCGGGAGCGGAGGACCATCGTCGGGTCAGTCGCCGGACCAGTCACGAGTCGACGACGGCACCGGTCCGCGGAGGATCGATGGCACGGGAAAGGATGACAGCCGATGACCGTCTACACGACCCTGGACAGCCCGCTGGGCGAGCTGCTGCTGGTGGGAGAGGAACTGGTGGGAGAGGAATCGGACGGCGTGGCGGGCGGGATCGCCCTGAGCTCCCTGTCCATGCCTGAGCAGAGGGGAGCCGTGACGGTGGCGCCGCACTGGCGGCGTGCCCCGAGGTCCTTCACCGAGGCCGCCCGGCAGATCGAGGAGTACTTCGCCGGCGAGCGCCGGGTCTTCGAGCTGGAGTTCCTCACCCATGGCACTGCGTTCCAGGAACGGGTCTGGCGGGCGCTGGAGACCATCCCGTACGGGACGACGACCAGCTACGGCCGCCTCGCTGAACGGACCGGCGCCGCCCGCGGCGACGTGCGGGCCGTGGGCGCCGCGGTCGGCGCGAACCCCCTGCTGCTCGTGCGTCCCTGCCACCGCGTGATCGGAGCCGACGGCACCCTGCGCGGCTACGCGGCCGGACTCGCCCGCAAGGAGGCACTGCTGCGCCATGAGGGGGTACTCGCGCCGATGTTGGATGCGCCGATGTTGGACGCGGCGGCGGCCTGGTCGTGACGGGTACCGGCCGGCTACCGTCACCGGACAACGTCGACTGGGCGCCGATCGGAGCAGAGCTGGACGTGGTGGGCTGCGCGCTCACCCCTGGGATCCTCACCCCGGCGCAGTGCCACGCCCTCGCGGAACTGTACGACGAGACGCGGCACTTCCGCTCCACGGTCGACATGGCCCGGCACCGGTTCGGGTCAGGAGAGTACCGATACTTCGGCCATCCGCTCCCAGAACTGGTCCAGCGGCTGCGCGAGACGCTCTACCCGCACCTGCTGCCCGTCGCCCGGGATTGGGCCGGTCGACTTGGCCGGCCGGCCCCGTGGCCGGACACCCTCGGCTCCTGGCTCGGCCGGTGCCACCAGGCTGGGCAGACCAGGCCGACGCCGCTGCTGCTGCGTTACGGCCGGGGTGACTGGAACGCGCTGCATCGCGACATCTATGGGGAACTCGTCTTCCCGCTCCAGGTCGTCATCGGCCTCGACGTGCCGGGCGAGGACTACACCGGCGGGGAGTTCCTGCTCGTCGAGCAGCGCATGCGCGCCCAGTCCCGCGGAACCTCCCTCGTCCTGCCGCAGGGGCACGCGCTGGTCTTCACGACCCGGGACCGGCCGGTGCGCTCCGCCCGCGGCTGGTCCGCCTCGGCGGTGCGCCACGGGGTGAGCACCGTCCGCTCGGGCCGGCGTCACGCCCTCGGCCTGGTCTTCCACGACGCTGCGTGACGCATCTACCCAGCAGCGGGAGCCAGTAGTGGGAGCGGTTGTGTGGCCGGGCTGGTAGGGCTGGCGACTGCCGGCTGGATGATCATCAATGCCATCGCCTCGGTGAGGGCAGCACTCCTGGCCGGGGAACGCCGTCTACGCGGCGACGAAGGCCGCGGGAGGCGGCCTGAGCGATGGGCCTGGGCGAACGAGTTTGGGGGAGCTGGACACGGTTCTCGGGGGCGAAAGCGTATCCAGCTCCCCTGGACGCCTGCGAAGCGCCGCCGTGTCTCCTCGATGCTCTTGTCGACCTCGGCGTGGCTGATCTGGTCGGTGAAGGCGAGACGCTGGAGGGTGAGGTGCAGTCCTTCGGCCGGTACTGGGTCGAGGACGGGCAGGCGTAGCCGGTCCAGGCTGGCGAAGCGGACCCAGTCGTCGACGACTGGGTCCGCGGTGCGCGAGGTGGTCAACCTCGCTGTCAGCGACACCGCTAGGGACGGCTCGCGGGCAGCAGCGGCGCGGTGCGTAGCAGCGCCAGCAGCGGCCGGACCTCGTCGGGCACCGGCTCGGAGAACGTCCGCACCGCGTGCTCCCCGGGCCGGTCGATCTCCAGGGTGTAGACGAACCGGTCCGCGCCGATGTCGTGCCGCTCCCGGGCCTCGGTGGAACCCCGGGGCGCGGTGGAACCCCGGGCCTCGGTGGAATCTACCTGACTGGCATCCGCGGCGTCCGTTGTGGCCGCGAGATCGCCGTGATGCACCGCCTCGCGGGCCAGGCGGCGCAGGTTCTCGGCTTCCTGCTTACTGAGATCGGCCGTGTCCAGACCGCGGCGCACGCTGCGCCCGAGAAGTCCACCGGAACGCTCCAGCACGACCCATACACGTTCCGCGGTGCGCGCCATGAGCCATATTGTGCGCCGTCAGCCGTCAGCCGTCACACGCGCCGGGCGTACATGATGACGGCGACGCCGAGCAGGCAGATCGCGGCTCCGGCGAGGTCGTAGCGGCCGGGTCGGAAGGCGTCGACGGTCACGCCCCAGAGCAGGGAACCGGCGACGAAGACCCCGCCGTAGGCGGCGAGGACCCGGCCGAAGTGCGCGTCCGGCTGGAGGGTCGCGACGAAGCCGTAGGCGGCCAGGAACCCGATCCCGAGCCCCACCCAGACCGGCCCGCGGTGCTCGCGCACGCCCTGCCACACGAGCCAGGCACCACCGATCTCCGTGACCGCGGCCACCATGAACAGCAGCAGAGACCGGACGACGCCCACGTGCTTCACGATAGTCAGTATCCTCCCGGCATCGTCCTGCGGCCTCGGAATCCTGTGGCCGGAATCTCGTCGTTACCTCGCCCGTGTTTTCACCCCGTCCGCACCGCGTAGTGTCGCACGGGTACACCGCTCTTTTTCGATGGTTTCCGATGGTAGGACGTCCTGTGATCTTCGGGTGGGGGAAGGGTACTCGGTATGAATGTCGTACGGGATCCGGAACTGATTACCGGCGGGCCGATGCAGCGGCTCGAACCGGATTCGGTGGGCGGTCCCGTTCCGCATCATTTTCCCGGTGCGTTCGGGGAGAACACCTCGCCCGCGGCGGGTGAACTCGACGATGGCGGCATCCGACTGCTCGCCCCCGATGGTTCGTTGGTCACCGATTCTCGGTTCTCGGTGCTCGCCGACCACGAGCTGCGCATGGAGTTCTACACCTCCATGTTCCTGGTCCGCCGGCTGGACGAGGAGGCCACGGCCCTGCAACGTCAGGGTGAGCTGGTCCTGTGGATTCCGCTGCGGGGGCAGGAGGCCGCGCAGGTCGGATCCGCCGCGGCCTCGCGTCCCCGGGATTACCTGTTCCCCAGTTACCGGGAACACGCGGTCGCCTGGCACCGCGGTGTCCCGGCGGTCGAGGTGATTCGGCTGCTGCGGGGAGTGAGTCACGATGGCTGGGATACGCACCGTCACAATATGGCTAATTACACGATTGTTCTGGCGGCCCAGACGCTGCACGCCGTCGGTTTCGGGATGGGGGTGCTCCTTGACGGCGCCGCCGGCACCGGCACCGGCGACACTGGCACTGGCGACACCGATACCGGCGACACCGATACCGACCTGGCGGTGATGGTGTATCTCGGTGACGGTGCGATGAGCCAGGGTGATGCCAACGAGGCATTCGTGTGGGCGGCGAGTTTCGGTGCGCCCGTCGTCTTCTTCTGCCAGAATAATCAGTGGGCGATTTCCACGCCGAGCCGGCGGCAGTCCCCGGTGCGGTTGGCCCGCCGGGCCGACGGGTTCGGCTTCCCCGGCCTGCGCGTCGACGGTAACGACGTGCTCGCGGTGCATGCGGTGACCACCTGGGCGCTCGACCATGCGCGCAGCGGTCGCGGCCCGGTGCTCATCGAGGCCAACACCTACCGGATGGCCCCGCATACCACCTCCGACGACGCGACCCGCTACCAGCCGCCGGAGGAGATCATCGCCTGGCAGGCCCGGGATCCCATCGAGCGCCTCCGTCGGCTGCTCGCCGCCGATATTGAGGCCGGCTGGTTTGACGAGGTCCGCCGGCGGGCCGACGCCGCCGCGGCCGATCTGCGCCGGGACATCCTCGCCCTCGACCCGCCGGACCCCTCCTCGATGCTCGACCATGTCGCCGCGGAGGAGACGGCCGATCAGCGCCGGCAACGGGAGTGGTTCGCCGCGTACCGCGACTCGTTCCTCTGAGGATGATCTGAGGATGACGGGACTCGTTTCTCTGCGGGTGGCGGTCATATCCTCGCCGGGTAAGGGAAGGACGTTCCGTCACCAGCGGCGAGGAGCTCCCCATGCGGCCGACCGTGACGACCCCGGACGAGGAGACGACCTCGGAAAACCCGACGAACCCGACAAACCCGGAGACCGTGGCGAATCGGGAGACCGGGGTGACTGGCGCGGTCGGCCCGGAGGCGGGCCCGGAGGCCGGCATCGGGACGCTCCTGTCGACGGATCCGGCCACCGGCGCGGTGGTCGCGAGCTTCCCGGTGATGGAGCCGACCCAGGTGCGGGCGGCCGTGGCGGCCGCCCGGTCGGCGGCGGGCTGGTGGGCGGGGCTTACGGCGGCACGGCGGCGCGACTATCTGCTGCGCTGGGCGGCGCACCTCGTCCGCCACGAGACTGAGCTGATCGACCTCCTGCACGCCGAGAACGGCAAGACCGCCGCCGATGCCCGCATCGAGCTGCTGCTGACGCTGGAACACATCCGCTGGGCGGCCCGCAACGCCGCCCGCGTGCTGCGGACCCGTCGGGTGTCGCCCGGCCCGTTCCTGGCGAACCACACCGGACGGATCGAGTACCGCCCGTTCGGGGTCGTCGGGGTGATCGGGCCGTGGAACTACCCGCTGTTCACCCCGAGCGGTTCGATCGTGTATGCCCTGGCAGCCGGTAACACGGTGGTCTTCAAGCCCAGCGAGTACACCCCGGCGGTGGGCGCGTACCTGGTCGCGGCGTTCGCCGCGGCGAATCCGGACGCGCCGGCCGGGGTCCTGACCATGGTCACCGGCTTCGGTCCGACCGGTGCCGCCCTGTGTACCGCCGGGGTCGACAAGATCGCCTTTACCGGCTCGCCCGCGACCGGCCGCCTGGTCATGGCGGCCTGCGCGTCGTCCCTCGTCCCGGTGGTGATCGAATGCGGCGGCAAGGACCCGCTGATCGTCGCCGACGACGCTGACGTGGCCGCCGCCGCCCGGGCAGCGGTCTGGGGAGCGATGTCCAATGGCGGGCAGACCTGTGCCGGGGTCGAGCGGATCTACGTGACCGAGGCGGTCGCCGCGCCCTTCCTCGCCGCACTGCGCCGCGAGCTCGACGGGGTTCGTCCCGGCGCCGACCGGGACGCATCCTACGGTCCGATGACGATGCCCGGCCAGGCGGCGATCGTGCGCCGCCACGTGGCCGACGCGCTGGCCCGCGGCGCGACCGCCCTGATCGGCGGGACGGAGTCGGTGGGGGACACCTTCATCGAACCGGTCGTGCTGGTCGACGTGCCGGAGGGCAGCCCCGCCGTGCAGGAGGAGACGTTCGGGCCGGTCGCCACCGTCCGGACCGTCGCCGACGTCGACGAGGCCGTCACGCTGGCCAACGGCACCCCGTACGCGCTCGGTGCGACGGTCTTCTCCCGGTCCCGGGGAGACGAGATCGCCAGCCGGCTCGACGCCGGGATGGTGTCCGTCAACGCGGTGCTGGCGTTTGCCGGGATGCCCGCCCTGCCCTTCGGGGGCAGCGGCGAGAGCGGGTTCGGCCGGGTGCACGGCGCGGAGGGGCTGCGCGAGTTCGTCCGCCCCCGCTCGGTCGCCACCCTGCGGATGCACGTGCCGGGAGCGACCCTGACCACCTTCCGCCGGGTGCCGGGTGCGCTCGCCGTCACAGCGGTGGCGGCGCGGCTCCGGCACGGCGGCGGCTGGGCCGGGCGGGTCAGGCCGGTCGGCGGGGCGGCTGGGCCTCTCGACAGGCCCCTCGGCGGGCACGCCGGGCCGGACGAGGGATTCCGTCCCGGCCGGCTCCGGCTCCGGCTCCGAAAATCATCCGGAAGTCGTCCAGACGGACGGTGAGCCGAGGCCGGAGCCCGGTGAGGAAACCCAGCGGGCCCTCCGCCGCCGGGTCCCATCGTGACCGGTGCAGGGCGAGCCGCCCGGCCAGCCGCACCGGGCTCACCCGGGGCTGGCCGTCGAGATCCTGCACCACGCGGAAGCGGACCGGCCACCTGCCCGGCAGCCGCTGTCCCCGGCTTACCGCCGCGGCGACGATTGTCCTGGTGGCGTCTGTCCTGGTGGCGTCCCGGGCGTGCAGGTGGGTGCCGCCGGCGTCCCGGGCCGTTTCCGGTCGTGTGGACGTGCCCGGTCGTTCGGTGAAGACGGCCAGTTCCTTGGGAATCCCCCACAGGGCGCGACCGCCGACCTGGGACGCCGGGCTGTCCACCCAGATATGCGGGACCGTCACGTGCAGGTGCCGCCTGTGCCATACCAGCAAGGCGGCCATGACCGCACGGTAGGCGAGGACGCCACGCGGATCGTAGCGAACCCAGGCGGTGGCCACCGGGACCCGGCCGAGAACGGTCACCGCCCGGGGAGGGGCGCCGGCCAGCGCCGCGCGGGGCACGAACCAGACGGAGATGACCATCGTACCGCGCAGCTCCCAGGGTTCCGGCGGATACGCCACCCACCAACATGTAGTGCCCCCCGACAGTGGTCCCCGACAGTGCCCCCCGACGGCACGGCTTCCCGCCCGTTCCGGTGTGGAGCCTGCCGGATCCGCCGGCCGGGGGGCGGACCGGTCCGAATCCGGCGACATACCGGCCATACCCCCTAGCTGGTCGGCGCCCACCGAAGAGGGCATCTAGGTTGGGTCGGGTCAGCACGGAACCTGGGAGGTCTCATGGCGCTACGTCGCGGACTTGCCGTTTCAGTGATGATCGGTACGCTTATCCTGATGGGCGGGATCGCCGGGACAGCCTCCGCTGTCTCGTCCACATCCGGCGCCCCGGCGCTGAGCATTGCCAACGCCGCGGCGTTGGTTCGATCGGCGGGGTACACGCCGATCGTCCTCGGTGGTTATGACCGGAGCAACGATCTCAGCGTGATCGTCGGACTGCTGTCGACATCCGGGGACGGGCATCCGCAGCGGGCGTTCTTCTTCCACCGTGGCCGGTTCGTCGGCTACGACTTGCCGCAGCCGAGCGCCACGATCCGCTGGATCTGGTCCACCGACCGGGTCGTCGCCCTGCAGTACGACCTCTACCGGCCAAGCGATCCGATGTGCTGCCCGACGGCGGGTGGTGCGACCGTGCGTTACCAGTGGAACGGTTCATCGGTGGTCCCGCTCGATCCGGTCCCGACCGCGAACGTGTCCGCCGCGAGAAGCCGCCGCTGATCCGCGACCGCTGATCCGCGACCGCTGATCCCCGGTCCATGATCCGCCCTGGGCCGGGGCAGCCGCCGGGGAGTCGCCGGGTGCGCCGCCGGGGATTCGTTGCCCCGCGCCTTCGCTGCCCCGCCCGAACAGGGGCCGGACAGGGGATGGCGGCAACGCGGGGCCGTCCGGCCCGGCTCAGTGCCCCTCGGCGGCCTCGACGAGTTCGGTGAGCACGCCTCCGAGGCCCTTGGGATGGATGAACGCGATCCGGCTGCCGGCGGTGCCGTGCACCGGAGTCTTGTTGACCAGATCGAATCCGGTCGTGGTCAGGGCCGCGAGGGCGCTGTCGATGTCGGCGACGCCGTAGGCGATGTGGTGGATGCCCGGCCCCCGCTTGGCCAGGAACTTCCCGATTGGGCTGTCCTCGCGCAGCGGTTCTAGCAGTTGGACGTAGGAGTTCCCGGTCTTGCCGCTGTGGACCAGCAGCATCGCCTCGCGCACCCCCTGGCGCTCGTTCTCCTCCTGGTGCACGACCTCCAGACCGAATGCCTCCTCATAGCGGGGGATGGCCTCGGTGAGGGAAGCCACCGCGATCCCGACGTGGTCGATCCTGGTCAGCACAGCCGTCTCCTCGTTCTGCCGGCCCGCGATCGGGGCCTGTCCGCCGATGTCCCACCGCCCCTGGCGCGAAGCGACGGGGTCTGCACTGAGCCTGCCGGTTCACGATCCCGGCGTCGACCGATCGGCCCCCGTGACGTGGGGTGACGTGGGCGACCCGGGCCGGGCCCCACCCTGCCCGCGGCCTCGCCAGGGGTCCACGTCGCCGGGGTGACTGTTGTCGTGGATGTTACCGTGGGCGGATATTGTTCTTCCGGTGTGTTTGCGGGATGGCGGTGTGGTGTTCGGGGCCTCGTTGCAGACTCCGTTCAAGTCCCCGGAAGACAGGCCGTAGAGTCAAGTGCCAACTATTTTAGCCCGAGTCTTCGAGGCACGAACGTAAGGGTTACGGTGTCCACGACGCGTCGTGATCGTTCCGCGTTCCGCGCGGCCCGCGGAAACACCCGTCAGATAGGTGGGGTTGCCGAGTGGGTCGGGCTTTCGCTGCGTGCGGTCCGGTACTACGAGGAAGCCGGACTGCTTACTCCCGCTGGACGTACGCCGGGTGGCTTCCGCCTGTACGACGACGAGGCCGTCGATCGACTGCTCGTCATCAAGAAGATGAAGTCGCTGGGGTTCACCTTGGAGGAGATGCGGTCGCTGTTGTCGGTGCGCGACGAGCTGTCGGATTCGACGATCTCCGAGAGTCGGCGGACCGAACTGCGTGAGCGGCTGCATACCTGGGTCGTGCTGGCTGAGGAGAAGCTGGCCACCCTGCGGCAGCAGGCGGGAGTCGCGGAGGACTTCGTC
>NZ_CDWRCL010000021.1:0-30967 GCF_977927575.1 Frankia sp. CcCS3 | reverse complement strand
CAAGGAGACGCCGTTCCTCGCCGTCATCGATACGCACCTCACGGCGACCCTCGACGCGCTACGTCGGGCGACGGCCTTCTTCCCAAGCCCCCTACCGGACCCTGAGGCCTACCTTAACGATCTTGCAAGGCGGATCATGGCGACCTTCCTCGATCCGCGCACAGCCTCTCTGCGCCTGCTCCTGCAGGCCGAAGGGCCCCGCCAACCCCAGCTGCTGCAGCTCTGGCGCCGACGCGTCGCGACTCCCGTCTGGTCAGAGCTAATCGGCTAGCTGGCCAGGATCGCTCACGGCGGCGCGCTGCGCATCGATGACCCTGCCCGCGCGGCAGGCCAGTTCATTGCCCTTGTCAACGGAACCGTCTGGGAGATGACCGAGCTCGGCATGTTCGCCGTCCACAATCCACCTGCGCTCGACAGCCCGGAACTCGACGCTGCGCTACGGTCCGCCGTGAGACTCTTCGTCCGCGGCTACAAGTAGGGGGACGGGCCGACGCCCGGTGAACGGGTCATGGCATCCTGACCGGACTGACGTAGTTCGATCGTGCTCTGGTTAGCTGAGGAGACCTGCCACGATCATGCTCGCCGTGATCCATCATCGACGCTGCGGCCTCTTCATGTTGCGGCCAACAAGATCACCGAGACTCTCGCCGGGCCACCCGCCGATCATGATCCACAGGTCTTGGCAATTTCTCGCCGCCCGGCCTTCGTCACTCGTCGGCCTCGAGCCAGCTCGACGAGATCATCGACATCGCTCTCGTGTCGAAGCGGCTCGGGTACTCCTCACCGTCGATCACGGGTGCCCTGTACGCCCACCCGCCGCGCTCCGCGGGCCAGCGTACGGCCGAGACGGTGTCCACGACGATCCCTCGCGCGGCGCGGGGACTCAGGTGGGTCCATGGCTACCGTGGGTAGCGAGATGGTGGAGAAGGATGGCATTGTGCCTGGCCAGAAGGCTGGCCCGAAGATCAAGGCCAGCAAGATCATTGCGGAGGATGCGAGATTCGAACTCGCGAGGGGTTGCCCCCAACACGCTTTCCAAGCGTGCGCCCTAGGCCACTAGGCGAATCCTCCGTGGATGAGACTATCTGATCGTTGCGGGGCCAGGCACCGGGCCTGCCGCCGCGCCGCCCGGCAGACCTCGGGATTCATGATCGTCCAGCACGGGCTAGACTGCACAGCAGACCCCTCGTGCGGCGTTACCCTCGTGAACCCCCCCAGGGCCGGAAGGCAGCAAGGGTAAGCGGGCTCTGGCGGGTGTGCGGGGGGTCCTCTCGTTTCGCCGATCGTCTCGTCGAGCACGCGGAGCAGGCCAGTGAGCACAGCGTTGTACAACCGGTACCGTCCCGCGACGTTCGCCCAGGTCGTCGGCCAGGAGCACGTGACCGACGCGCTGCGCAAGGCCCTGCGCACCGGCCGCCTGCACCACGCCTATCTCTTCAGCGGCCCCCGGGGTTGCGGCAAGACCTCCTCCGCCCGGATCCTCGCCGCCTCGCTGAACTGCATCCAGGGCCCGACCCCTGAACCCTGCGGGGTGTGCGACGAGTGCGTGGGCATCCGGACGGGCGCCTCAATGGACGTCACGGAGATCGACGCCGCGTCGCACGGTCTCGTCGACGACGCCCGCGATCTGCGCGAGCGGGCGTTCTTCGCCCCCGCGTCGGCCCGGTTCAAGGTCTTCGTGGTGGACGAGGCGCACATGGTGACCGCGGCGGCGTTCAACGCGCTGCTGAAGGTCGTCGAGGAGCCCCCGCCGTACCTCAAGTTCGTCTTCGCCACCACCGAACCGGACAAGGTCATCCCGACCATCCGGTCCCGGACGCACCACTATGCCTTCCGGCTGGTTCCGCCGAGCGTGCTGCGCGAACATCTGGCGTCGGTCTGCGCCCGGGAGGGGGTCGCCGTCGATCCGGCCGTGTTGCCGCTGATCGTGCGGGCGGGCGCCGGATCGGTCCGCGACTCGCTGTCCGTTCTCGACCAACTGCTGGCCGGCGCGGACGACGACGGCCTGCGCTACGACCGGGCGGTGGCGCTGCTCGGCATGACCGACGGCGTCCTGCTGGACGAGACCGTCGACGCGCTGGCCGACCGCGACGGCGCGGCCCTGTTCACCGTGGTCGACAAGGTCGTCTCCGCCGGTCACGACCCGCGCCGGTTCGCGACCGATCTCCTCGACCGGTTCCGCGACCTGATCGTGATGGCGGCCGTTCCGGACGCGGACGCCCGCGGCCTGCTGGAATCCTTCTCCCCCGACCAGATCGACCGGATGCGGGCGCAGACCACCCGGATGGGCCCCGCCGAGCTGTCCCGGACGGCGGACGTCCTGCACAACGGCCTGGTCGAGATGCGGGGGACGGCGAGCCCACGGCTGATGCTGGAACTGATCCTGGCCCGTGCGTTGCTGCCCACGGCGTCGACCGACCCGGCCGCGCTGCTCACCCGGTTGGAGCGGCTGGAACGGCGGGCCGTGCTCGGCGGGGAAGAACCGGAGCCGGGCCCCCCGTCCCCGCTGCCGGCCGGCCGGGCTCCCGCGCCGGTCCACCCGCCCGCCGCGGACCCGGAGCCCATGCCGCTGGCAGTCCGGGCACCCGCTCGGAGCGGACCGGTGTCTCGACCGGCGACGGGCCCCCAGCCTGGTTCGCCGGGTCCCGCGTTCACGTCGGGTGATCGTCCCTCGGGCCCGGCAGGTGTTCCGGGCATGGCAGGCACTCCGGGGACCGGGCGGATCGACGCCGCCGGCCTGCGGATGCTGTGGGACGAGGTTCTCGTGCTCGCCGGCCGCCGCAGCCGGAAGACGCATGCGATCCTGAAGGATCACGCGACCGTTGCCGACGTTCGAGGCGACGAGGTCGTGCTGGCCTTCGCCACCCCGACGATGGGCCGGATGTTCGGGCAGGGGAACAACGCCGAGCTGTTCTGTGCCGTGCTGGCGGAGAGACTCGGCGGGACCTGGCGGGTCACCGTCGCTCCCGCGGGCGGATCTGGTCGCGGCGGCGGGCGGCCCGAAGCGGGTCCCGGTCCGGGCGGCGGTGGCTACTCCGGCCATCCCGCCGCCCCCCCTCCCGCCGTCGGCCCCGGGGAGCAGGAGCATCGGCCGGGCGCCGGATGGCCGGCCGGCCCGCCCGGTCCCTCCGAGGCCTCGGGGTTCGCCGGGTCGGGCGGAGCCCCCAGGCCCACCGGCCAGGTGGGAGCATCCCGTTTACCAGCACCAGCACCAGCACCAGCACGGCCCGCCGGACCGGCGGGGTTGTCCCCCGACACCGGGAACGGCTACGGCGGCTCCACCGACGGAACCGAAGGCGGCACGACAGGCCGCGGCCCCGGCGGCAACAGCGACTCCCCCGGCACCGGGCACGGTCTCGCCGGCCCGGGCTCTGGTCCCGATGGCGGCCCCGGCCCCGATGGCGGCCCCGGCCCCGGGGGCGACGGGCCCTGGTCCGCCGCGGGCCGGGACGGCTCGTCGCCCGGATCGGCGAACGGAGTCGCCGCCGCTGCCAGTGCACCCCCCGCCGGGGACGAGCCGGGTCCGCAGCGTGAGGACGAGCCGTCCCTCGACGACGAGGACGTCCCGTCCGGTCCCGGCGGGGCTCGCGGGGGCGAGGAGGCCGCCGTGTCCCTGCTGCGGAGCGGGCTGGGTGCCATGATCATCGAACAGATCTCGTCCGGCTGAAGGAGACGTAGGCTCATCGACATGTCTAACCCGCAGGACCGCGCCGGGAGTGGGGCCTCCGCCGGGGGCGGGGCGCTGGGGCAACTCTTCGAACAGGCGCAGAAGATGCAGGCCGCGATCCTCGCCACCCAGGAAGACCTCGCCACCGCCCGGGTGGACGGGACGGCCGGCGGCGGCTTGGTCCGCGCCACCGTCAACGGCGGCGGGGAACTGGTCGATCTGACGATCAGCCCCGAGGCGGTCGACCCGGAGGACACCGAGACGCTCGCGGATCTGATCCTCGCGGCGGTCCGTAACGCGACCACAAACGCCCACAAACTCGCCGCCGACCGGCTGGGCGCGATCACCGGTGGCCTCGGCGCGGGCGGCCCGGCAGGTCCGGGCGGCGCCGGTGGCCTCGGCGGACTCGGCAGCCTGCTGTCCGGTGGCGGCCTCGGAGGCCCCCTTCCGGGTGGTCCGGGCCTTCCCGGGCTCGACTGACAACCGGCGGCACCGGTGTACGAGGGCATCGTCCAGGATCTGATCGACGAGCTCGGGCGGCTGCCCGGCATCGGTCCCAAAAGTGCCCAGCGGATCGCGTTTCATCTGCTGGCCGCCGACCCCGTGGACGTCCGCAGGCTGGCCACCGCCCTGACCGAGGTCAAGGAGAAGGTCCAGTTCTGTCGGAGCTGCTTCAACGTGGCGCAGTCGGAACTGTGTCGGATCTGCGCCGATCCCCGCCGCGATCCGAGCTCGATCTGTGTGGTCGAGGAACCCAAGGACGTCGTGGCGATCGAACGCACCCGCGAGTTCCGGGGGCGGTACCACGTGCTCGGGGGCGCAATCAATCCCATCGGCGGTGTCGGTCCCGACGACCTGCACATCCGGGAACTCGTCGCCCGCCTGGCGGACGGCACGGTGACCGAACTGATCCTCGCCACCGATCCGAATACCGAGGGTGAGGTCACCGCGTCCTACCTGGCCCGGCAGATCGCTCCGATGGGCCTAAAGGTCACCCGCCTCGCCAGCGGCCTGCCCATGGGCGGTGACCTCGAATGGGCGGACGAAGTGACCCTGGGACGCGCCTTCGAGGGACGCCGCGTCGTCAGCGCCTGACACCCCGGCCTGCTGTCACCGGTCCCGCCCCGAAGCCACCCCGGCTCCACCGGCCCGCCACTGGTCTGCCGCCGGTCCCGCGTCGGGTTCGCCGGGGCCGCTGCGGCCGCTAGAACCCCAGGATGGGGGCGTAGGCCGAGCTGGGAATCGAGGCCAGGGTCAGCAGGACCACGCTGACGTCAAGATGGTCGGCCTCGGCGCTGAACACGGCGTGTAATCCTCTGGTGCGGTAGATCCGTACCTCGGGATCCCGGACGACCTGTACTCCGAAGACGTTCGTCGCCCGTATCCACCAGACCCGCCCGGCCGCCCGGACCCTGACCTGACGGGCGTCCCGGCGCAGCCCGGTCGTGAGCCGGGCGAGTCGGGTGGCCGGCAGGCGGGGCTGATCCAGATAGCCGATGATGTCACGGTCGGAGCCGTGCACCACCAGCCGGACCGGCCGAGCCGCCGAACCCGGCTCGACGAGGTCGGCCTCCGCCGAGATCTCCCGGTCCCGCGGATACATCTCGGCCGCCCAGATCCCCTCGCCGTGCAGGACCCGTTTACCCTGCGGGCCGGCCCCGGGACGGCCGCGGGGCACCATGCCGCCGATG
This sequence comes from Frankia sp. CcCS3, assembly GCF_977927575.1. Classification (NCBI taxonomy): domain Bacteria; kingdom Bacillati; phylum Actinomycetota; class Actinomycetes; order Frankiales; family Frankiaceae; genus Frankia; species Frankia sp. CcCS3. The sequence continues at coordinate 25,609 of NZ_CDWRCL010000021.1, read as the reverse complement.
ATCCGCCCGGCCCCTTCCAGCCGCCACGCGACGGAGACGACCACCCCCGACGGCACCGGCGTGGCCAGGTCGCAGACGGCTGGTAGGTGGCATATGCGTAGATCACGGACGCGCCTATCCATCCACACCGCTCAGGTCTCCGGCGCCGCGACGCCCCGGACCCACGCCGCCGCGGTACCCCGGACCGCCCGGCGAACCGCCGTCCTCACCGGAGGACATCCCGGTAGCTTCTCGCACCCACGCCACCCAAACCTCAAAATTGATCACTCTAAGTTATCTCCCTTACGCTACAGCAACCCTTCATCCATGGATTGCCGCCGAGTCGTTCCGCTACGCGGCCAGATGCTACGAGACGCACCGATCTACCCATGATGCGCATTCGCCCGAGCATCTGCGCGGGCATCCGATGAATTCGTCGGCTCGCGCGTCGGCGTGGGAATCGGCCGGAGCATCGACGAACGCATCGAGACGGGCGGCAGCAAGAGCATTCAGAGAAGGTGGGACGGCGTCCGCGCGCACCTTCGCGCGAGCATCGGACGCCCGGATCCGATCCCGGGAGCGGTGGTACCCGCGCCCCCCAAACACGGAGACCACCAGGCGACCGCTGATGGTGATCGCCGGAAGGCTCCACCATCACCCCGCGGTACGCATCCTCCAACCGGGACGTCAGGGTAGGAGGTACCCGGCGAACGCTCTGCCGTCCGTCTGCCACCAGGAGGTCCTGAAACATGATCATCAGCTCACACGTCGGGGCGGGCGCTTTCGTGGGCATGGCGATCCGGCATCCGATGTCCGCCCTCGCCGCCGGCTTCGTCTCGCACCTGGTCATGGACGCGTTGCCCCACTGGGGAACGGGTCCGAACACCGAGCCGGAATGGCTGCCGATCGCACGCAAGGACGGCGTGGCAGGGCTCGCGGCCATGGCCTTGTTGACGGCGTCCGCCCCCGCCGGGCGCCGACTCGCCGTCCTCGCCGGCATGACCGGTGCCTGCCTACCGGACACCGACAAGGTGGGCCGGTACTTCGTCGGGGTGAGTCCCTGGCCGAGCCGGTTCGACCGTTTCCACGAAGCGATCCAGAACGAGGCCCGGCACCGCCTGCCGCGCGAGATTGCGACGGCCGCCGTACTGACCACCGCGGGCACCCTGCTCCTGCGCCGACTCGCGACCCGCGGCGACTGAACGCGGAAGCTCAGCGCGCCTCTCCCGGCGAGGTCGCCGAACTCCCGGTCCCTCCCGGATCCCGGTCCCTCCCGGATCTACGAACCAGATCCGGAAGGTCCGGCACCGGCAGGACAGGCAAAACGGTCAGGGCAGCAGCACGGCCGCGCCGGTGACCCGGTCGGCGGCGAGGTCGGCGAGGGCCCGGTCGGCCGCGGACAGCGGGTAGGGCGACACGGTCACCGCAAGCCGGTGCTCGGCGGCGATCGCCAGGAACTCCTCACCGTCGGTGCGAGTGTTGGCGGTCGTGCTGCGGACGGACCGTTCCTGAAACAGATGGTCGGAGTAGACGAGCGGCGGGATGTCGCTGAGGTGGATGCCCGCGATGGACAGCGTGCCGCCGCGGTCGAGCGCGGCGAGCGCCACCGGCACCAGGTCACCCACCGGGGCGAAGAGCACGGCCGCGTCCAGCGGCTCGGGCGGTGCGGCATATGCCTCGCCCGCCGAGGCGGCGCCGAGTTCCAGAGCGAGCTCGCGGGCCCGCGCCGAGCGCGTCATCACGTGGACGGTGGCGCCCTGGGCGATCGCCACCTGGGCGGCGAGATGAGCGGACGCGCCGAACCCATAGATGCCGAGCCGCCCGCCGGGCGGCAGCTCCGCCCGGCGCAGCGCCCGGTAGCCGACGATGCCGGCGCACAGCAGCGGGGCAAGCTCCGCGTCGCTGTAGCCGTCGGGCAGCCGGTAGGCATAGTCGGCGCGCACGCAGGCGTACTCGGCGTAGCCGCCGTCGACATCCCATCCGGTGTAGGTCGAGGCCGGGCAGAGGTTCTCCGCTCCGCGCCGACAGTACCCGCAGGTCCCGTCGGTCGAGGCCAGCCAGGCGATACCCAGCCGGTCCCCGGTCCGCACGCCGCTCATCCCCTCGCCGACCGCGTCGACCCGTCCGACGACCTCATGTCCGGGCACGGTGCGCGGTCGGTGCGGCGGGAGATCACCCTCTGCGAGGTGAAGATCGGTACGGCAGACTCCGCAGGCGTCGACGTGGACCCGAACCTGGCCCGGCCCTGGCCGGGGCACGGGCAGCTCGGCCGGGCGCAGCGGGCGGGTGCTCATCGGCCCGGGAGCGACTACTTGCCAGGCACGCATTGCCAGGCACGCACCCGCTCGGGTAGCTCAGATGTTGACGCCATGATCGCGCGCCAGACCACCGAGGTCGTTGTGGCCCTGGCCGACGGCGCGGAACTTCCAGTCGGCGCCGTTGCGGTAGACCTCGCCAAAGATGACGACGGTTTCGGTGGAGTAGTCCTCGGACAAATCGTAGCGGACCAGCTCGTTTCCACCCTGGTCGACCACGCGGATGTAGGCGTTGCGCACCTGGCCGAAGTTCTGGTTCCGGTTCACCGCGTCGTAGATGGAAACCGGAACGATAATCCGGTCAATGTCGGCTGGAACCAACGCAAGGTTGACGATAACGGACTCGTCGTCCCCCTCGCCCTGCCCGGTCAGGTTGTCACCGGTGAGCGTGATCGCCCCCTCGGGGGACGCGAGGTTGTTGAAGAAGATGAAGTAGCCGTCGTTGAGGACCTTGCCGTCCGCCCGGACGCCGATGGCAGAGGCGTCCAGGTCGAAATCGGTCCCGGTGGTCGTGCGGGCGTCCCATCCGAGCCCGACGTTCAACGCGGTGAGCTGAGGGGTGCCGGCCTCGGCGGCCTGCTTCGTGAGGCTGACGTTGCCGCCCTTGGCAAGGCTGACTGCCATTGAGGATCGTCCTTCCTGAGCTGGTCCTCGGCGTCGGGGACCATCGCGTGGACCGCGTGCGTCGCAGTCGGTCGTCCGGGTGAGCCAGTCGTGCGGGTGAGCCGTGGTGCGGATGTCATCACCCTGGCACACCGGAAGGAATACGCCCAGCACCCCGTCGCCGGGGCGACATCGTCCCGGCGACGGAAAAGGGACACCGGACCAGATCCCGGCACGAACCGCCAGGCAAGGCCACCGGGCGACCGCGCTCGGTTAGCGGCCGCGCTCGGTAACCTGGCTGCCATGGCGCTCTTGGTCGCGAAGTTCGGTGGGTCCTCCGTTGCCGACGCGGACCGCATCAAACGAGTCGCTGAGCGAATCGTGGAGAACCGGCGGGCCGGCAACGACGTCGTCGTGGTGGTCAGCGCGATGGGTGACACCACCGACGAACTTCTCGATCTGGCCGAACAGGTCTCGCCGCTTCCGCCCGCCCGGGAGCTCGACATGCTGCTCACCGCCGGTGAGCGGATCTCGATGGCGCTGCTGGCCATGGCGATCACCACCCTCGGCGCCGAGGCCCGCTCGTTCACCGGCTCCCAGGCCGGAGTCATCACTGATTCGGTGCACGGCAAGGCGCGCATCATCGACGTTACCCCCGGGCGGATCCGCACCGCCCTGGACTCCGGCGCGATCGCGATCGTCGCGGGCTTCCAGGGTGTGAGCCAGGACACGAAGGACATCACCACGCTCGGTCGAGGCGGCTCGGACACGACCGCGGTGGCGCTCGCTGCCGCGCTGGGAGCGGACGCCTGCGAGATCTACACCGATGTGGACGGCGTGTTCACCGCAGACCCGCGCATCGTCCCCGACGCCCGCCGCATCGACACGATCTCCTATGAGGAGATGCTGGAGATGGCGGCCTGCGGCGCGAAGGTCCTCATGCTGAGGTGCGTCGAGTACGCCCGCCGTTACAGCGTCCCCGTGCATGTCCGATCGTCCTTCTCGGCGAAGCCGGGCACGTGGATCACCGAGATTCCGGAGGAACAGCTCGTGGAACAGGCCATCATCCGTGGGGTCGCGCACGACCTCAGCGAGGCGAAGGTGACGGTCGTCGGATGCCCGGACAAGCCCGGGGTGGCGGCGGCGGTGTTCCGGGCCGTGGCGGAGACCGACGTCAACCTGGACATGATCGTTCAGGTCGGCTCGGTCGCCGGGTCGGGGCGGACGGACATCTCGTTCACCCTGCCCAAGGCGGATGGACGTACCGCGCTCACCGCGCTCACGAAGGTCCAGAGCGAGATTGGCTTCGAGCGCACCCTCTACGACGACCACATCGGCAAGCTGTCGCTGATCGGCGCGGGGATGAAGTCACACCCGGGAGTGTCCGCCCGGTTCTTCGGCTCCCTCGCCGACGCAGGGGTCAACATCGAGATCATCTCCACCTCTGAGATTCGCATCTCAGTGGTGGTGCGCGACACCGACCTCCCGCTCGCCGTGCGGGCCGTGCACGGCGCCTTCGACCTGGGTGACCCGGACGGCGGGGCGATCGTGTACGCGGGAACCGGGCGATGACGTTGGCGACGTCGCAGGTCCTCGAGACGGCGGCACAGCGCGGCAGCTGGACACGCCGCGGCGGCACAGTGGCGAATCAGGAGGATGGATCGTGACGAGTAACGAGGCGGGCCGGCGACCGACGCTCGCAGTGGTGGGAGCGACCGGCGCGGTCGGCACGGTGATGCTGTCGCTGCTCGACGAACGCCCCGGCATCTGGGGAGAGATCCGGCCGATCGCCTCGGCCCGATCGGCGGGGCGGACGGTACGGGTGCGCGGCGCGGGCGTCGTCGTCCAGGCCTTGGCACCGGAGGTCTTCGACGGCGTGGACGTGGCCGTGTTCGATGTTCCCGACGAGGTCTCCGCCCGGTGGGCACCGGTGGCGGCGGCCCACGGCGCGGTCGCGGTCGACAACTCCGGCGCGTTCCGGCTGGACGCCGACGTGCCGCTGGTCGTGCCGGAGGTGAACGCCGACCAGATTCCCGCGCGGCCGCGGGGCATCATCGCGAACCCGAACTGCACCACCCTGTCGATGATCGTCGCGGTCGGCGCCCTGCACCGGGCGTTCGGGCTGGAGTCGATGTTCGCGGCCTCCTACCAGGCCGCGAGCGGTGCCGGGCAGGCCGGCATCGACGCCCTCTACGACCAGCTCACCGTCGTCGGTGGCACCCGCGAGCTGGGGCGGACCGCCGGTGACGTGCGTAAGGCCATCGGTGAGGACGGCCTCGGCCCGTTCCCGGCGCCGCTGGCGCTCAACGTCGTGCCCTGGGCCGGTTCGCTGAAGGACGGTGGCTGGTCCTCGGAGGAGTTCAAGGTCCGCAACGAGTCCCGCAAGATCCTGGGTATCCCGGATCTGCGGGTGTCGGCTACCTGTGTCCGGGTGCCGGTCATCACCACGCACGCGGTCGCGGTGCACGCCCGCTTCACTCGGCCGGTGACGGCGGACGAGGCGCGCACGGTGCTGCTGAACGCTCCTGGCGTCGCCGTCGTCGACGATCCGTCAGCCGGCGAGTTCCCGACCCCAGCCGACGTCGTCGGAACGGACCCGACCTGGGTCGGCCGAATCCGGCAGTCGCCGGACGACCCGCACGAGGTCGCGCTGTTCCTCTGCGGGGACAACCTGCGCAAAGGCGCCGCGTTGAACACCCTGCAGATCGCCGAACTTCTCGTGGCCGACGAAGCGATCGGCGGCTGACAAGCCGGCCCACACCAAACCGACATCACGTCTGATGCGAGACCTACGCGGCTCCACCGGTGAGGAGTCGAGCTGTACCTTTAATCAGGCGTTAAGTTTTTGGCCGAGAACCACGCCATGCGGGAACCGATGAACGCCCCGCGCTTTCCGGCTCGAGAAAATGATCGAGACAGCCAGGAAAAACATACCTTCTACCGAACTGTCGGATACCGAACTGGCCGAGAAGCGGCCAGCCCGCCCCAGGAGGACCCTTGGGCGGGCTGGCCGTTGAAGTCTCTCGTGGCTCAGACGACGCGGACGGCGTCGGCCTGCGGACCCTTCTGACCCTGGGTCACCTGGAACTCGACCCGCTGGCCCTCCTCAAGTGCCTTGTAACCGTCCATCTGAATCGCGCTGTAGTGAACGAAGACGTCGGAACCGCCGCCGTCCACGGAGATGAAGCCGAAGCCCTTCTCCGAGTTGAACCACTTCACCGTGCCCTGAGCCACGTGCCGTTCTCCCTGCTGGTGCAGTCAGGACCCGCACCGCGCGGGCCCCGGGCCGAACGTCAGGAAGCTGCAAGAGACCCTGACGTTGTTCCGCCGCGCCTCGGTTGAGACGCGAACCGCCGAACTCCGGCCAGGAACGACGCTACACGGACGGAGGCCTTCGCGGGAGTCCTCCGGGCAAGGAAGTCCGCTTCATGCCCCGGTCACAGAACAACGCAGCAGGTCCGGCCGCAGGCAGCTCCACCCGTCCCGTCCGGCAATCCGTCGAGCTGACAGGGATTTCCTGAACGTGCCGGCCCGTGGCGGATGGTCGTGCGCCCGATGGCCCGGATGTGGCGCACGGATGGGTGACGCGGAGGAGGTAATCGGTCAGACCACGGCAGAGCCCACCCGGCACGGCCCCGGGTCAGCGGATCCAGCGGCGGTGCCGGGCCGCCGAGATCGCGGGCCACGCATCGAAGAAGTCTCGTTCCGCCATGCGTGCCCGGCACTCCTCCAGGCCCAGCAGGACACCCAGAGTAAACGCGGTGGGGGCGCCCTGGGCCTGCGCTGCCGTCCCCCAGTCCCCCAGCAGCCTGCGCGCGACGGTGGCGTCCTGATGGGTTCCGAGCAGCTCCTGCGCGATCTGGGCCTGCTCGACCAGCCGCGCCGCGTCATTCCCGTACAGCGGCGCGACGGCCTCCGCCGCGTACCGCAACCGCTTGGCCTGCTTGCGGGCGGAATGCAGCAGTTCGTCCCGTTCCTGGCCGACTTTCAGAGCGGTCGCGGCGCGGACCTTCTTCGCCAGCTTCCGGTCGGCGCCGAGCAGCAGGTCGGGAAGGGCCTTGCCGGCCGGACGGGCCGCCGCGGGGGTGAGCGGGCCCCGCAGCAGGGTGAGCAGGTTGGAAACGAGGGCGAAGTACCGGTCACTGCGCAACATGGCCAACACCTCCGCCCGGCCGTTGGCCGTGCCGGCGCCGAGGTGCGCGGTGACCGTCTTGTGCACGGGCCCCACGACCAGCTCGGTGGGCAGCTCCGCCAGGCGGGTCTCGAAATAAGCGGCCTGGACCTCGGCGTCGCGGGCGCCGGAGAGCGCGCCGGCGAGGTCCCGCAGCTCGCCGTCCAGGAAGAGCGATCTCTCGGGCGGGAACAGCGGCGCGAACGTCCGCAGGGTGCTGCGGGCCCGACGGCAGGCGACGCGCATCTTGTGGACCGCCTCGGGCTCGTCGAGCCGCACCCGCGGATCGGCCGCGAGCAGGGCACGCGCCTGTTCGATCAGGTAGGCCCGTACCACCTCGCCCGCCGGCGTCCTGCGTCGTGGCTTGCGCGGCGGCGAAGGGACGTCCGGCCCGGGGCCGGCGGCCAGCGCCTCACCCAGGACCCGCGCGAGCTTCGAGGAGTCCACCGCCGGGGTGGCGCCCGCGGCCGTGAGCAGACCGGCGACCTCGTCGAGCACCTCGGGCCCGCCGTCGACGAGTTCGACCTCGATCTCCCGCCAGCTGCTCAGTACCGTCTTCTCCCCCAGAGTCTGCGCGGAGACCTGGTCATCGACGACCTCGGCCAGGTCGACTCCGACCGTGCCCCGCAGCCGGCGCGCTGTCCGCAGCGTCCGCAGCCTGGCGACCAGCCGCAGCTCGGCGCCGCGCAGATGGACCGACACCAGATCGACAAACTCCGCGGGAGGGCTGTACCGCGGGCCCAGGGTCACCCCGCCCACACCCTCGTCGAGCGGGAGCTGAAGCTCGTCCCGCTCCCCCACCCGGACGGGCAGCTTGAGGTGCCATCCGGCGTCCGCTCCACCGGTCCGACGCCGCAGTGTGATCTTGTTACGGGCCAGCCGGAGATCGTCGCTGTCGTAGTAGACGGCCTCCAGACTGACGGTCTTGCGGGTGCGCGCGGTGGCGACGCCCGCGACCTCCCCTAACTTCGGGAGCACAAAGGTCGGTTCGACCGAGAACTTGCGCTCGATCTCGCGGATTCCGTTGACCATCGGTCCTCCCCGACCAGCCATACCGCGGCAGGCACTCGACGGCTACGCCTTCCGGCGCCCCGTGGCCTTCCGGCGCCCCGAACCCGCCAACGTTGACGTCCTCGAACGATCCACCGCCCCGCGGTGCACCGTTGAGATATGCATCGTACGCCCAGCAGACGATCTATATTTCCCCACCCGTAACCTTAGCGCGACGCTGGGATCCAGGAGATCTTTCCGACCAACGCCACGTATCCGACGAACGCGACGGTGTCGATGAGTGCGTGGGCGATGACGAGCGGCAGCACCCGGCCGGTCCGCTGGAACAGCCGGCCGAACAGCAGGCCCATCGCGAGGTTGCCGGCGAACCCACCGAGCCCCTGGTAGAGGTGATAGGAACCGCGGAGCAGGGCGCTGGCCGCCAGCGCCCGGTTGGCCGTGACACCAAGTTCACGCAGCCGTACCAGCAGATACCCGGTGACGATGATCTCCTCGGCGAGGCCGTTCTGCGCCGCGCTGAGGACCAGGACCGGCACGCGCCACCACACGTCCGGCAAGCCCGACGGCGCGACGGTGAGGTTCGCCCCGCTGTGCCACGCCAGGAGGTAGAGGCCCAAGCCGAGCCCGCCGACCCCGGCCGCGATCGCCGCTCCCCGGCCGGCGTCGCGACCGGTGTGCCGGCCGTCCAGGCCGATCGCCCGCGGTCCGCCTCCGTGCCTCGTCAGCAGGTATACGGCGAGCAGCGCCGGCACCAGCCCGGTGACCAGGTCAGCGAGTTGGAGCGCGAGGTCCAGCCAGGGCCGTCCCGGCGCCGCCGAGGTGTTCAGCCGGGCCACCTGGGAGCGGACGGGGCCCGGCCGGGTCAGCACCCCGACGTAGCGGATGACCGCGAACAGCGCCGAGGTGGCGAAGGAGACCCCGAGCACGAGCCAGATCTCGACGACGAGCTGCCGGCGGGTGAGCGGCTCGCCCGCGATGACCGGCGCCTGAGCGGGGGCAGAGGTCACGCGACGACCGTAGCCCACCGCCACGGCGGGCCGGTCCGATCACTCCGCCGGCCCGATCACTCCGCCGGCCCGATCACTCCGCCGGCCCGATCACTCCGCCGGTTCTGGTCGGGAGAACAGCCGGAACAGCATCATCAGGGACGGCACGAGCACCACCAGACCGCCGACGATGGCGAACAGCATGGCCCGGATGTTCGCCGTCGGCGCCGCGGCCGTGTCGACCGTGGCCTGCCCGACCACCAGGTCCGGGTACTGGGCCACCGCCCAGCCCCAGAGCATCGCGCCGACGGCGAGACCGGCCGCGATGCGGGCGGCACCGAACTGCTCGCGCCAGAGTGCGACGAGGGCGCCGATCCCGCCGAGGGTGGACAGGGCGACCAGGGGAAGCGAGCGGTCCCTGAACCGGCCGGCGACCTCCGGGGCGTCCGCCCACAGGAGGGGCAGCAGGATCGCGGCGAGTGCACCGCAGAGCACGGCGCCGCCGATGGCCCGCCGGCGGAAGTCGGCTACCAGGTGCGCGGTGGCCGGGGAGGATGCGGCGTCCCGGCAGAGGTAGACGGCGGCGAGGAAGGCCGTCGCGGCAACCGCGAAGGCCCCGCAGACGAGCCCGAACGGGCTGCGCACCGGCGCGAACGGGTCGTCGGTCGACAGATCACCGCTGGCCAGGGCCGCACCGGCCACCCCGAGCGCGAACGGGGCGATCGTCGAGGACACCGCGAAGACGTGCCCCCACCAGTGGTCGGGACCGGCCCCACCCGCCCCGTAGGACCGGTACACGTACGCGGCACCACGCAGCACGATGCCGACGAGGGCCACGGACAGCGGCACCTCCAGGGAGGAGCCGATCACCCCGTAGGCCTCGGGAAACCCGCTGAACATCGCCACCACGATGAAGATCAGCCAGACATGGTTGGCCTCCCACACCGGGCCGAGTGATGCCGAGATCAGTTTCCGCTGGTCGCCGGCGTGCCGTCCGCGTGCCAGCAGGTCCCACACCCCGCCACCGAAGTCCGCGCCACCGAGCAGCGCGTAGGCGGTGAGCCCTGCCACCATGATGATCAGAAGAAGGTCAGCGCTGGTCATCAGTCTTCTCCCCGCCCGCCGAAACCGGTGGTGCCGTCGGATCCCGTTCCCGTTGTCTCACCCGGGTGCGCCGAACCTCGGGATCCCTCGGGACCGCCGCCGGTGCGCCGCCTGCCGGACACCGGCGGTTCGACCGGCAGTTCAACCGCCGGTTCAACCGGCGCAGGTTCGGGCCGCGGCTTCGGGATGGACGGCGAATCGGAATCGGTTGTCCGCCCGGACCTGGCCGGGCTCGCCTCCCCCGCGCCGTGAACGGCCGTGCGGTGGACGCCCGCGGCGGGCCGCCCGGACCGGATCTCCGCGACGGCCGGGCCGCCGGTGGCCATCCGGCGCAGGATGAGGATCAGCGCACCCGCGAGCCCCAGGTACAGGACCAGGGAGCCGGCAAACATCGGCGCGACCCCGTCGGCGCCCGTCACCGCGTCGTGAACCCGCATATGACCGCCCACGATTCACGGTTGACGACCACCCTCGGTGACCTCCCAGCCAGCCATCATCGACAGCGCGGACGCCGGTCCCGTAGCCGCCGCGGCGAACAGCCACGGCCGCCCGGTGGGCAGCAGCGTCTTCTCGCCGCGACGGCGCCGGCGGACGACGGCGGCACCGGTCAGGGCGGACAGTCCGATCAGCGCAGAACCGAACCCGACCATCGTCGCGAACGACCCGTGCACCAGCAGGCCGTTCGGGCGCTCGTCCGGCGGGGCGGCGTCCAGACCGGTGATCACGTGATCGGTGCTGAATCCCTCCATCAGCGAGAGCAGACCGGGGATCTCCAGCCCGTAGCGGACCTCGCCGCTCTTGTCGTCGTAGAACCCGCCGAGGGTCAGCGGCGCGTGCGACCTGGTGTGGTAGAGCCCTTCCATCGCGGCCAGCTTGAACGGCTGGTTGGCCCCGACGACCCGGGCCGCCCAGTCCCCCACGATCAGCTGAAGCGGCGCGCAGACCAACACCACCGCCAGGCCGATCCGCAGCCCGCGCTGGTGGTAGGCGTCGCGGCGACCGCGCAGCATGCCGACCGCGTAAATACTGGCGACGGCCCCGCCGGTGCACATCAGCGCGGCCAGCAGCATGTGGACCAACTGGGGCGGAGTCCCCGGACTCAGAAAGGGCGCGAACGGCTCGGCGGCGACGACCTTGCCGTTCACCTCGGTGATCCCCCGTGGCACGTTCATCCAGGCGTTCACCGTGATGATGAACAACGTCGACAGGGTGCCGGAGATAGCGATCGGCCACAGCGTGAGCCAGTGCGCGCGCGGCGACAGGCGCTTCCAGCCGTACAGGTACATCCCGACAAAGATCGCCTCGGTGAAGAACGCAAAGCCCTCCAGGGAGAACGACAGCCCGAGCGCACTGCCGTACTTCGACATAAACGCGGGCCAGAGCAGGCCGAACTCGAACGACAGCACCGTTCCCGAGACGGCCCCGACCGCGAACAGCACGGCGAATGCCCGCGACCACTTCTTCGTGAGCGCCAGCCAGGTCTCGTCACCGGTCCGCACCCAACGCCCCTCGGTGTAGATCAGCAGCCACGGCATGCCGACCCCGAACACGGCGAAACAGATGTGAAACGCGAGGGAGAACGCTGTCTGGGCGCGGGCAAGGTCGACGGCATCAGCGGCGAGAACCATGCGCACAGCTCCTTCGGTGGACCGCGAGGGGAAAAATCGGCCGAGAGCCAACCGATCCTCTACGAGGCATAGAGGTTTCTACGGTATGTAGCCAATTCTCCTGGCGACGAGCAAAGCGCAGTGAGCTCGATGACATGGTCAAGACCGACGGCACCACCGACGGCGCTGTCGAGACGTGCGCCACGGTCGACGGCACGGGGCGGGACCGGAAGACGCCTCCATTGCAGCCGTCAGCCTGTTCGATTGATGGCCCGTTCGGCGGATGGCTCGTTCGGGGGATAGCCCGTTCGATGGATGGTTCGTTCGGCGGATAGCCCGTTCGGCGGATATATAGTTTTATAAGTTATAAAGATGTTTCCTTTTAAAGAAATTCGGGCCGCATAAACGGCGGCGGATCAGTCAGCCGGCGGGTTCGCACTGGTCCGGAGAGCCGGGCGCCGGGTGGGAGCCGGGAGGCAGATCGGGGGCCGGAAGGCCGGTTCCTCCCCGACGGCCGGCACCGTTGCCGCGTGGCTGTGACGCAACAGGCCTCAACGAAGCACCCCGTTCGGTCCCACGAATGTTCTACGCCACGTAGGATTGGCACCATGGCGCGCCTGGGTGACCTCGAACGGTCGGTCATGGACGTGTTGTGGGCGAGCGACGACTGGCTGACGGCCCGTGAGGTCGCCAGTCGTCTCCAGCATGAACGCGATCTCGCGTACACCACCGTGCTGACCGTGCTCGAACGGTTGGAACGGAAGGGATTCGTGCGGCGTCAGCGTTCGGCGCGTGCGCATCGCTACGCGGCCAGCGACAGTCGCGAGGCCGTCGTGGCCGAGGCGATGATGGAGGCGCTCGGCACGGCGGACGATCGTGGTTCCGCCCTGGTCCGCTTCGTGGGGTCGGTGTCCGCGGAGGAGGCCGAGATCCTTCGCCGTGCCCTGGAACCCGCTGGTCCCGGGGAACCCGGCATCTTCGTGCCTGACGGAGAGGTCCCGCGCGCCGAGGATCCGCAGGCCGAGGATCCGTACACGGAGGTCCGGCACGCCGAGGCCCGGCGCGGTCCGGCGATCGGCGACCCGCCCCGCAACGACCCGGAGCAGATCGTTCCGGTAGCCACCGACTCGGATCGAACGGCCCAGATTCCGCCCGACCACCGGTAGCGTTAGCCGGGACATGACGACCGCGGCACTTCTCGCCCTGTTCGCGGGCGTGTTGGCCTGGCCGGTCCCACGCCTGCTGGCCGCCGCGCGCTGGCCCTACCGATGCCCACGGGCGGCGATCGTGCTCTGGCAGGCGGTCGGTCTGGCCGGCGGGGTGTCGGCGCTGCTCGCGGCGATCGCGTTCACCGTCTCACCGCTGTCCAGCGACACCCCGACCGCCATCGCCGACCATCTCGACAACATCGCGGCCAGCGCGCCGCTGACGGGCCTGGGTCTGGTCAACCTCATCGGCCTCGCCGTGGCGGCGGCCTTGGCCTCCCGACTGTTCGGGGTGCTCGGCACCTCCACCGCAGCCACTCTTCGCGAGCGTCACCGACACCGCGACCTGGTCGATCTGGCCGGCCGTCGGCATCGCCGGCACGAGACCTGCGTCCCGCCCGACCATGCGTCCCATCATTCCGGCACAGCCGCGGACTCTGGCACAACCGCAGGCCCCGGCACAGCCGTCGGCGGCGGGGGCGCAACCGGCTGCTGCCTGTGCGAACGCCGGGACCGGTCCGGCATCCTGCTGCGTATCCTCGATCATCCCGTCGCGGTCGCCTACTGCGTGCCGGGGGTGCGGCACGCCCGGGTCGTGGTTTCCCGCGGGCTGCTGAACACCCTCGACGCCACCGAACTGGACGCCGTGCTCGCCCACGAGGCGGCCCACGTCGCCGGTCGTCACGACCTCGTCATCCAGCCGTTCGTCGCATGGGAGCGGACCTTCCCGTTCCTGGGCCCGGCCAGGGAGGCGACCGCGGCCGTCTCGCTCCTCGTCGAGATGCTCGCCGACGACGCGGCGGCCCGGCAGACAAGCCACCGATCGCTCGCGCGGGCCCTGGCCCGGCTGGGCGGGGCAAGGGCACCGGTCCCCGCCGGGGCGCTGGGGATCATCGGTTCTCCGGCCGCCGTGCTGCCCGCGCTCGGCTCCCACGATCCCACGGCGGTCGACGTCCGCGATTCCAGCCCACCCAGCCCAGGCAGCCCAGACGCCGACCGGCCAGATCCCGGCGGGCCCCATCCCGACGGGCCAGACCCCGGCGGGCCCCACCTCGGCGATGCGGCGCCCGGCCGGACACGACCGGTCGGCGGCGGCCCCCGGCGCGGCACGGCCAATCCGGTCATCTCGCGGATCGCCCGGCTCCTCGACCCGCCAGAAGTGCCGTGGTGGATGCCGCCGTGCGCCTACTTCGGGGCGATCATCGTGCTCGCCGCGCCCCCGCTCATTCTCCTGGTCGGCTGACAAGACCCCGGTACGGGGCGTCCGGCCCCCGGCGACAAGACACCGATCAGCAACGTTGCGCCATAGCTCGACAACGGAAGGCGATAATCTCTACTTTTTTTATTGACAAGCTGCGGAATGGTAGCTACTATCAGCGTCATGAGCCGGCGCCCGCTTCTGGTCTGCCGTGCACACATTGACTTTCATCGCGTCGCGAGCGCGCTCTGTCGCCCTCACCATCGATCCCGCTGATCATCAGACTCCGTTCCGCTGGCTGGCATCCGTCACCGTAAGCCCCCGGCGCCCGGTGACGGCACCTGCCGTCTCGTGCCCGAGCCAGCCAACGGCAGCCGACCTGATGTCAGCGAAGAGTGGGCCCCTCCCTCCGGTCCACCGTCCTTGTGGTCAGCCGTGCCCCCGGTCCTGACTTCTCCGTGCGTTCCACCTGCCTGTGTTTGCACGCCTTGCGCGTGCGCGGCGACGAGAGGCCCGCCCCGTCGGCCGCGCGGTCGCATCACGAGGAGGTTCTCCGTGCCCATACGCGACAAGGCGCCAGTACGCGACAAGATGTCGGCGCGGGAAACGCTGCCGGCTCAGGGAAGGCCGCGGGCCGCGGCGGGGGCCGTCTCCAGGCTCGGAGCCGGGAGAACCACTGCCGGCGGCACGGGCAGCCCAGGCGGCTCCGGCGCCCCCAGTGATTACGGTGCCCCGGGTGGCTCCGCGGGCTCCGCGGCGGCGATCCTGCGGGCGGTCCTCGACCACGGTCCGGTTGCCCGCACCGCCATCGGGAGGGCAACAGGGCTCAGCCCGGCGGCGGTCTCCCGGCAGACGGCCGGGCTGATCTCCCTGGGTCTGCTCCGGGAGCTTCCCGCCTCCTCGCTGGCTCCCCGGGCCGGGCGGCCGCACGTGCCCCTGGACGTGGACACCGACCTTCATCTGGCCTGCGGGGTGCACATCGCCGTCCCGTTCGTCACCTTCAGCCTTGTCGACCTGCGTGGACAGGTGGTGGCGCGGGAGCAGTTGCCGCGGGAGGGTGGCCCGGCGGACGTCCTTCGGATGATCGCCCAACATCTGCCCGGCTTCCTCGCCCGGCGTGCCCGGGGCAACCGTGTCCTCGGCCTCGGCGTCGTCACCGGCGGCCGGGTCGACCCCGACCTCGGCGTGGTGATCGAACACGAGCCCCTGGACTGGCATGACGTGCCGGTCCGGGAGGTGCTGGCGGCGGCCACGGGCATGCCGGTGCACGTCGACGGGCACGCCCGCGCCCTGGCCCAGGCGGAGATCCTCTTCGGTGACCCGCGCGCCCGGCGCAGCCTGCTGCAACTGTTCGTCGGCAACGTGGTCGACGCCGCGTTCGCCACCGACGGATCGGTGCACATCGGACCGCACTCCGCCGCGGGCGGCATCGCTCACCTGCGGCTCGCCGACAGCGACGCCCCGTGCCGCTGCGGCCGGTCGGGCTGCGCGCAGGCGGCGCTGTCGGAACGGACCATGCTGCTGCGGGCGGCCCAGGACGGGATCATCTCTCGTCCGGACCTGCAGGTGCTGCTGCACGCCGGGCTCGCCGGCGACCCGCGCGCGCTGTCGCTGTTGCGCGCCAGGCTCCGGCTGGCGGGTCGAATGATCAGCCTGCTCGTGGACATGATGGACCCGGAAATCGTCGTTCTCACCGAGGCCGCCACGCTCTCCCTGCCGGATCTGTTGGTCGACCTGCACGAGGAGATCGCCGCGCACTCACGCGTGTACACCGATCCCGAGCGGATGGTGCTGCCGAGCAGCTTCGGCATGAACGTGCTGGCCGTCGCCACGGGAGCGACCGTCCTCGACGCGGTCCACCGCCGCCCACACAGTCTGCCCGTCCCGCTGCCCACCCCGATGCCATCGCGGACACCATCACCGACGGCCTCACCGACACCGACAGTCGCCGCAGCCGCCCGCCGGAGGTATTCATTCCATCAGAACACAAAACGTTGACGGCCCGGAAGGGCGAGACCGAAGATTGACCGGTGAGCGACTCCGGGAACGGCGGTACGGGAAGATTTCCCGCGGCCGGCGCGCGTTGTCGCCGATGTTGACGCCCTGCGTCACGTGCCGCTGTCCATCGCGACAGAATCCGTAGTCGATCGCGATAGCGCCGATCGCGATAGCGCCGATCGCGACAGCGCAGACGTTCCCGGCACGCCCCGAGAACGCCTCCCACCGGTCCGTCACCCGGAATTCCGGCCGCCATCCCCGCCGTCTCCACATCTTTTCCCAACCCATGGAGGAAAACAGGATGACAACCACGACCCCTGTTCTGGGACTTGACGTCCGCCCGCTTTCCGGCTATATCGGGGCCGAGATTCACGGAGTGGACCTGCGCGAGGACCTGGACGACGCGACCATCGCCGAAATCCGCTCCACGCTGCACCAGTGGAAGGTCGTCTTCTTCCGCGGCCAGAACATCGACCACGCCCAGCAGGTCGCCTTCGGCCGGCGCTTCGGCAAGCTGACCCCGGCTCACCCGCACGAGGACGCGCCTCCGGCGAGCTTCCCGGAGATCCTGCCGATCGACAGCCGACGGTACGCCAGGTTCTTCGGAACGAAGAAGAAGGTCACCTACGACAATGGCTGGCACACCGACGTCACCGCGCTGGTGAACCCGCCCGCCGGGTCGATCCTGCGGGCCGACATCGTCCCGCCATACGGCGGTGACACCGCGTGGACCAACCTGGTCGCCGCCTACCAGGAGCTGCCCGAGCAGCTTCGGGACCTGGCCGATGGCCTGCGCGCCCGGCACAGCTTCGGAAACTTCCCCAGCGAGAGCGAGTACGGGCGGAAGGTCGCCGCAAACCCGCTGGTCGCGATCCACCCGGTGGTGCGCGTCCACCCGGAGACCGGCGAGCGGGCGCTGTTCGTCAGCCCGAGCTTCACCTCCAAGGACAGCGAGATCATTGGTTTCTCGCCGAAGCAGAGCCACCGGATCCTCGACCTGTTCTACGAGCAGATCTCCCGGCCCGAGTTCACGGTGCGGTTCAAGTGGAACCCCGGTGACATCGCCTTCTGGGACAACCGCGCGACCTCCCACCTCGGCCCGTCGGACCTGGGTCACCTCGACTTCGACCGGGTGCTGTACCGGGTGACCATCGAGGGCGATGTTCCGGTCGGCGTCGACGGCAAGGAATCCGAGCTGGTCGCCGGGGAACCGTTCCTCGGCTCCTGATCCGCTGTCCGCCGGTCTCCGCGGTCTCCGCGGGCACCGGAGCCGGCGATCCGCTGACAGCCGCGAGGGCCAAGTCCCGCGCGGCTGTCAGCACACCGCCAGACAATCCACCTCGAACGACAAGCCGCCCCGACCAACGATCCACCCCGAACGGCCACCGTTTGTCCGCCGGATCACGACCGAACGACCCGATAGGGAGATTTCCGATGCAGCATCGACGACCGCGCAGGCGGCGTCTTTCCCTCCTGTCCGCCGGACTCGCCGCGGCCGTCACGGTGACCCTGGCCGCCTGCGGGAGCGAGGACGGCAGCGGCAGCGCGGGTTCGGCCGCCACGGGTGGCCAGGTGACGCTGCGGATCGGCGACCAGGGCAAGTATCTGGAACTGCCGCTCACGCTCTCCGGCGAGGCGCGGGGCACTTCCTACGGGTTGAGCTGGAACACCTTCGCCGACGGTCCGCACATGAACGCCGCGTTCAGCGCGGGCAAGCTCGACGTGGGCTTCATGGGCGACACGCCGGTGCTGTTCGCGAACGGGGCGCACGCCGGCGTGACGGCGGTCGCCGTCGCGGAGAACCCGGTGAACACCCAGACGATCATCGTCAAGGCCGGCTCCGGGATCCACAAGCCAGCCGACCTCAAGGGCAGGCGCATCGCCCTCACCCTCGGTACCTCTCTGCACGGTTACCTGCTCAACCAGCTCTCGTCCGCCGGTCTGAAGCAGAGCGACATCACCCCGGTGAACGTGCCCATCACGAGCCTCGGAGCGACCCTCGCCTCCGGTCAGGTCGACGCCATCGTGTACGCCAAGCAGTACGTCGCCGCGGTCGGCCAGCAGGCCCCCGGTTCCTACGAGATCGAGACCAGGCCGCTCCCGGTCTTCTCGGTCGTGCTGGCGTCGAAGAACGCCCTCAAGGATCCGGCGAAGCGCACGGCGGTGCAGGACTTCCTGATCCGCCTGTCCCGGGCGTCCGCCTGGCCGAAGGCCCATGAGGACGAGTGGATCCAGAAGTACTACGTGGGCCAGCTCAAGCAGAACCCGCAGGCGGCGAGGAAGTACTTCGACTCGCTACCGCAGGCACTCTACAAGCCGGTCTCCGAAAGCTTCATCGAAAGCCAACGCGTGCAGGCCCGGCTGCTGATCGACGTCGATCAGCAGCCGAAGACCCTGAACGTCGACGACGAGATCGACAAGGGTTTCAATGCCGAGCTGACCGCCGCGTTCACCAAGGCCTCGCTGGCCACCTGAACCTCAGAACACCAGGACATTCCATCCGAGGGGGGGATCAACGTGACCGAACTCATCTCACCCGGCGGCGTCATCGCCGGCGGCCGGACCGAGGCCGGGCCGCGCGGCACCGGCGGGCGCCGGTGGATTCCGCCGGAGGTCCGCCGGTTCACCGGTCCCGCGCTGTTGTTCGCCGCCTGGTGGACGGTCACGGGACTCGGCCTCGTCAGCGACCGGTCGTTGGCCTCCCCGGCCGCGGTGTTCGGCGCGGGACGGGAGCTGTGGAACAGCGGCGAGCTGCTGGACAGCCTCGGCATCTCGCTCTACCGGGGCGGGGTCGGCCTGATCCTCGGAGTCACCATCGGGCTGACTCTCGCGGTGATCGCCGGTTTCTTCCGCGCCGGCCAGGACGTCGTCGACTCCGCGATGAACTTCCTACGGACGATCCCCGTCATCGCGTTGCTGCCGCTCATCATCGTATGGATCGGCATCGGCGAGGAAGCAAAAATCTTCCTGATCACCGTGGGGGTCTCCTTCCCCATCTACATGAACACCTACTCCGCCATCCGCGGGGTCGACATCAAACTGGTGGAGGCCGGTCAGACCTTCGGCCTCGGCCGGTTCGGGCTCATCCGGCGGGTCATCGTTCCCGGCGCGCTCCCGGGCTTCCTCGTCGGTCTGCGCTGGGCCCTGGGAGTCGCCTGGCTGCTGCTGGTCTTCGCCGAGCAGGTCAACACCGACAAGGGCATCGGCTACCTGCTCAACAGCGCGCAGTCCTGGAACCGGACCGACATCATGGTCCTCTGCCTGGTCATCTACGGAATCCTGGGACTCGTCAGCGACGGAATGGTCCGTATCCTGGAAAGGACGCTGCTGTCATGGCGCGGCGGCTTCGACGGAACCTGAGCACCGACACCGACGACGCTCAGTACACCACCATCGCTCAGCGCACCACCGAAACCGGCGAAACCCGCGGTGCCGACGGCGCCGCCATCCGGATCCGCGGCCTGCGTCGCACCTTCGGGGATCACACGGTCCTCGACGGCCTCGACCTCACGGTCGCCTCCGGGGAGTTCGTCGCTCTGCTGGGCCGCAGCGGGTCAGGGAAGAGCACGCTGATCCGCATCCTCGGCGGCTTCGACGGCGACATCTCCGGCGAGGTTCTGGCCACCCGGCAGCGTTCGGTCGTCTTCCAGGAGGCCCGGCTGCTTCCCTGGACACGGACCCTGGCCAACGTGACGATCGGTCTGTCCGGCCGTGACGTTGCCGAACGCGGACGGGCGGCGCTCGCGGAGGTCGGGCTGGCCGGGCGGGAACGGTCCTGGCCGGTGACCCTGTCCGGCGGTGAGGCACAGCGGGTCGCACTCGCCCGGGCGCTGGTCCGGGAGCCGGACCTCGTCATGCTCGACGAACCGTTCGGGGCCCTCGACGCCCCGACCCGGATCAGGATGCACGCCCTGCTCCAGCAGCTGTGCCGTCGTCACCGGCCGGCGGTGCTGTTCGTCACGCACGACGTTGACGAGGCGATCCTGCTCGCGGACCGGGTGCTCGTCCTCACCGAGGGACGGCTCTCCCTCGACGTTCCGGTCGATGTGGCGCCCCCTCGGCGACGGGCCGACCCCGCCTTCGACCGGCTGCGTTCCACGCTGCTGGCCGAGCTCGGTGTCGACGAACTCGCCGAAGGCGATCACTGACCCGCCGCCGTCGAGCGGGCGATCTCGGGTCCGGTGGTCTGCGCCAGCAACGGCATGGTCGACGCGATGACGGCGAGGGAGGCGACGAGTCCGGTGATGACGAGCAGGTAGTACCCGGCTCCGGGTGGATGGAGGGCCTCGTCGAGCTGCGCGCGCAGGAAGAGCTGGGCCGCGAGCAACCCGGATCCGGCGGAGACGGCGGCCGTGAGCATGAGCGGGGCGACCGTTTCCAGGATGACAACATGCCTCAGCACCGCGAGTGGCGCGCCGGCAAGGCGCAGGAGGCTGAACGGGCGTTTGCGGTCGGCCAGGCCGCTGGCGACGCTGACCGCCAAGCCACAACCGGCGATGGGCAGGCTGGTGAGAATCACGACGTCCGCCAGCCGCCGGTAACTGTCAAGATGCCACGAGCTCTGGGCGTCGGCCTCCGCGAAGGTCACGGGCGGAAACGTTCTCGGGTAGGCGATTCCGAGGATGGTACGGACCCGTTCGACCGCGGCCGTCGACCCGTCCGTGGCGACGACGATCTCCTCGAGGGGAAGCCGCTCCAACTCGGTGACGGACGTCCCGGCCGCCGGCCACGTGGTGTCGGCCATTGGCGAAGCCACGTCGACCACCGAGCCGCCCACGCGGAGCCGGATGGTCACGGCCTCGGCGCCGGCCGGGCAGCGACCGAGCGTCGGGACGCGGGCAAGCTGGGCACAGGAGACTAGTTCGGGCGGCAGGTATTCACGCGGATCGGAGCCGGGAGCGGCGTGGATCAGCGCGATCCCCATGACGCCTGAGGCCGAGGCCATCGCTCGAGTCGTGGCGGAGGGGATCGAGCTGGTCGTGTTCATCGCGGCCGGGCCATCCCTCAGCGTGGCGACAACGGTCGCGTCGCCCGCGGCCTGCCCACCGGTGGTGCCGCCGTTGTACGCGACGATGGTGGTGATGATCCCGGTCGCGCACGTGCTGACGAACAGGGCGAGCACCAGCCCGCCGATCGCGCGAAAGCCCGCCTGAGGGTTGTCGGCCAGACGACGCGCGGCGATGAGGGTGGCCGCCCGCCTGGCGCGTCGGGCCATCAGCCGGGCGCCGGCCATCGTCAGCCAGGGTCCGGCGATGATCAGCCCGGCCATGGTCACCAGGATCCCGGCCAGGAAGACGACGGCCTGGGTGTGGCTGCTGGTCTTGGTGTCCGCGCCGATGTCGTTGACGTAGGCGAAGTAGCCGAGTTCGGCGAACCCGGCCAGTAGCGGGATCACGCGCCACGCGCGGGGCGGGCGGGGGGGGTCGCGCGTCGGGTCACTCCCAGCGGAGAGATGTTCACCCGACGCAACGCGACACGGGCCGCGACAGCGGCCGCGATCGGGATGCCGAGCGCGACGAGAAGCACGTCGGGCAGGCGCAGTGACAGGTCGGCGGTGAAGAACGCCTCGCCGGTGAACGGAATCCGCGCCAGCGCCGGGCGCAGTGCGTAGAATAGGCCGAAGCCGGCGGCCACTCCCGCGGCGGCGGCGACACTCGACTCGACGCCGGAGATCACCGAAATCTGGCGGGGCGTCGCGCCGATCAGGCGCATCGCGGCGAAGCGCTGCTCCCGGCGCGCGGCGGACAGTTGGGTCGCGGCGCCAATGAAGATCAACACCGGAAACAGCAACGCGGCGATCACGACCGCCAGGATCAGCGTGATGCCGTTGGAGTTGATGCCGACACCGAGCGCGCAGGCGCCGACGCAATCGCTGGGCGTCGTCGTGCTGATCCGGTTGACCAGGTCGACGCCGTCCTGGTGGGAGAGGTCCTCGACGCGGTGGCCGATGACGATGATCAGCGAGTTCGGCGCCGGCAGGGCCGCCGAGCCGATCGTGCCGACGAGGGTGCCGGGGTAGCGGTCGCCGAGCTGTGCCGCGGGGGTGTCGCGCAGCAGTTTCGCAAGAGCGGGTGAGGCGTAGAACTCCCCCGGGCCGGGGAGCTCCCCGATGCCGGGCGGGACCGGGGAGTGGGGGCCGGTGGCGGCGACGTCGACCCGCCCGATCTGTCGACCCCGGTAGTAGTCGGCGCGCAACCGCCACCACAGCGGGTCGGCCCCGACCGCGCCGTTTGCGGCGGCGGGCCGCGTCGACGCGCCCGGACCGCCCTGCCGGTCCGGCGAGCCCTGACTGCCCGGCCCGCTTGAGACGGCCGGCGGGGCCGGTGCGGCCGATCCGGGGTAGGCGGTCTCGAGCCAGGCGTAACGGGAGTTCTGGGTGCTGACGGCGTTGAGGCCGGCCAGCGTGGTCAGCAGCAGGCCCACGCCGATCGCCACCGCGATCGCGATGAGGGCCAGCCGGGCGACGGCATCCCGTCCGCCGGCCAGGGTGAGCCGAAGGCCGAGTCGGATCACGAGACGACCAGCTCGCCGGAGGTCACCCTGCCGTCGCGGACGATGATCTCGCGGTCGGCATAGGCGGCCACCCGGGGATCGTGGGTGACCAGGACGACGGTCGTGCCCTGATCGCGGGCCGCGGCCACCAGTAGTTCCATCACCCGCTTGCCGGTGAACGAGTCCAGCGACCCGGTCGGCTCGTCCGCGAACAGCACCTCCGGGTCGGCGACTAGGCCGCGGGCCAACGCGACGCGCTGGGCCTGCCCGCCGGACAATTCCCCGGAGCGACGGCGCCCGAGCCCGTCCAGGTCAAGTCACTCCAGCCAGCCGCGGGCCTGGCCCATGGCGTCGGCGCGGCGCGCGCCGGCCAGCAGCAGCGGCAGCGCGACGTTCTCCTCGGCGGTGAGTTCCGGGACGAGCTGCCCGAACTGGAAGACGAAACCGAACCGGTCGCGCCGCAGCGCGGCGCGCTCGTTCTCGCGCAGGGTGTCGATCCGCCGGCCGGCGAAGTGGATCTCCCCGGCGTCCGGGGTGAGGATTCCGGCCAGGCAGTGCAGCAAGGTCGACTTACCGGAGCCACTCGGCCCCATCACAGCCAGGATCTCCCCGGTGGCGACCGACATGCTCGCCGCGCGCAACGCGGGCGTCTGACCGAACGCCAGCCGGATCTCACGCGCCGCCAGCAGGCGCCCGGATCGGCCCGCCGCGGCGGAGGCCGGGGGCGCGCTCACGGCCTGACCACCCGTGCCAGCGCGTCCAGCCGGGCCGAGGTCAGCTCGATCCAACGAAGATCGGCCTCCAGGTGGAACAGGCCATGATCGGCGAGCAGCGCGTCGACCAGGCTCCCGGTGCGCTTGAGCTCGGTCAGTTCCCGCATCCGCCGCATGTGCGCGGCCCGCTGGGCGTCGAGGTACCGCTCGGCCGAGCGTCCCGACATCAGGGCCAGCACCACCTTGACGAACAGCACCGTCTGCAGGTGCGGCTCGGCCGCCACCGGCGTCGCGAGCCACGTCTCGACATCGCTGACGCCCTGTTCGGTGATGACGTAGCGCTTGCGGTCAGGCCCGGCGCCCGGCTCAGCCTCGGCCGCGATCGCCTTCCCGTCCCGAGCCAGCCGCGCGAGCGTCGCGTAGACCTGGCCGAACGGTAGCGGCTTACCCCGGCCGAAGAAGGTGTCATAGTCGCGCTTCAGGTCGTACCCGTGGCTCGGCTCTCGCTCAAGTAGCCCCAGAAGGGCCAGTGGAACGCTCATACCGCCAGAGTCTACATCGAGTGTATACTCGACGGTAGGCGGCTCCGGTCTTCGCGGCGACCTTCATCTGCTCGTAGTCACGCGCCTTGTCCCGCGTTGCCGGGCCGGTGATGTCCGCGACTGAGCGGAAGCTGTCCTCTTCCCCGAAGGGCTCCGACGCCTCGCGCCAGCCGGGCGGCGTGACGCCGAGCTGCTTGCCCAGCATCGCTACGAAGATCTTCGCCTTCTGTTGGCCGAAGCCCGGAAGCGCCGCGACCCGCTTGAGCAGCACCTTGCCATCGGTGGCAGTGGTCCACAGCCGCGCGGCATCCCCGTCGTACTCGTCGACGATCAGCCGGCACAGCGCCTGCACTCGCTTGGCCATCGACCCCGGAAACCCGTGCAGCGCCGGCTGCCGCGAGAACACCGCCCCAACGCATCCGCGTCGTAGTTCGCCAGCTCCTCCGCGTCCAGCGGCCGGCCGAGTCGCAGCGTCAGCTCATATGGCGCCACGAACGCCCGCTCCAACGGGATCTGCTGGTCCCAGCCAGTCCCGGAAAGATGGAGTGATGGATAAGGTGATCAAGCAGACTCGCGAAGGACCCTGCGCACGATCTCTTCGACCTGGTCCACGGTCACCACGGACGTCTCAGGACTCTCCATCGCCCGCGTGAGGATGCGCCGGACCAGGGCCGAGGTTGGAATGTGCTCGGCGGCCGCGCGAGCCTTGAGAGCGTCCGCCAACGATGTGGGCACCCGTACCGAGACGACGGCCTGTTCGGACTCCACCGCCTCCGCCTCGGCGGCTTCGGCCTCCTCAGCCGCGTACTCGGCTCGGATCGCCTCCCGCCGGGCACGTCTGGACGGATCAGTCATTGTCGCCTACTCCCTCCAGGTAATCGCGAAAGTCGCTCCCCCGGGTCTTCCAGGCGGTGATCCCGGCTTGATCAGTCGGATCGATGATCACAGTCAGCACGAACCCGGCGTTACGCGAGTAACCGATCAGGCGAGCCGCGCCTATCCTGCTCTTCGGGTCGGGGTCGCGAAGGATCCGTCTCGGGTCCCTGGCCGCCTCCAAGGTCCACTCGGGCTCGATGTCCGTCGCGCCAAGGTAGCGATCGGAACGGTGCCGGATGTACTCCGCGTCGTCCCGGTCCCACCACAGGCCGTCCACCACAACTTACAGTGTCACACAGCTACTTACCTACGCGCCGGGCGACACCCAGATGATCACTGGCCCGGCAACTGCCTGAGCCGACGGGTACATCGGTCGCCCTGGGGATTCGGTTTGACCTTGCCAGCCGCGATAGGGATGAACGATGCTCGCCTTGCTCCATCCGCAGCTATCGACGGACTGCCCGGAGAGCAAGATTCTGCACCACCATGGGCAGTAGAAGGTGCTCAGGGGACGTAATGAAGTAACAAATACGTGATCGAGAGCATCATCGCAGGTCACAGGCCTGTGGAGGGTTCGAAACGCGCAAGTTATTTCATTTCGACTCCTCAGCCTTGAGGACTCGTTCAGAAAGGCTCTCAATGGTATCGCCTGGCAGGACGGGGATTTCATGCCTGGCGATAACACGACCTTCGTCATACTGGGTCTTCGAAGTTAACCGGGGTGGGCGTGAGACCCCAGCCAGTTTGGTAACTGTGCGTAATGTTGGCTCGGCGTGGCCTGCTGTGACCTGATGTGGCATGCCTCGTGT
>NZ_CDWRCL010000020.1:0-32346 GCF_977927575.1 Frankia sp. CcCS3 | reverse complement strand
GGCCGAGACCGCGCCGCGGTCACCGGCCCGCCGCGGAACCCAGGCGAGGCACCGGTCGCCTCGGCCAGCCGGACAGCCGCGGACAGCGCCCCGGGGAACTCCGCGGCCCGCTCGCCCACCAGGATCACCGCCCCCGGCGCCCGCAGGGCCTGCGTGGTCGGTGCTTCCGGCCCGCCCCGGTCGGGGGCGGCGAGCACGTCGAGGACGGCCGCCTCCTCGCCGGGCCGCGTCGGCACGAGGGTGCCGGCGAGCTTGGTCAGCCCCCGGCTCGCCAGGGGTGCGAGCGCGTGCACGGCCGCGCCGTGCTTGTCCACGGCCTTACGTAGTCGCAGGAAGACGATGGGCGACTCCTCCTCCGGCTCGAAGGCCACCAGGAGCACGGCCGGGGCGGCCTCGAGATCGGCGTAGGTGACGCCGATGCCGGTGCCGGCGACGGCATACCCGAGGAACTGCTCCTCCTCGGCGGAGTGCGGCCGGGCCCGGAAGTCCACGTCGTTGCTGGCCAGCGCCACCCGGGTGAACTTCGCGTAGGCGTAGGCGTCCTCACGGGTCAGCCGCCCGCCGGTGAGCACTCCGACCCCGCGCCGGTCCCGGCACTCGGCCAGTCCCCGCGCGGCGTACTCGAGCGCCTCGCTCCAGGAGGCCGGGACGAGCTGCCCGGTCTCGTCGTCGCGGATCAGCGGGGTGGTGAGCCGGTCGGCCGCGCGCGCGTAGGTGAAGGCGAACCGGCCCTTGTCGCAGTTCCACTCCTCGTTCACCGCCGGGTCGTCGCCGGCGAGGCGACGGGTCACCCTGCCCCGGCGGTGGTCGGTGCGCAGGGAGCATCCCGACGCGCAGTGCTCGCACGCCGTGGGCGTGGAGACCAGGTCGAAGGGCCGGGCCCGGAAACGGTAGGCGGCGCTGGTCAATGCCCCCACCGGGCAGATCTGCACGGTGTTGCCGGAGAAGTAGGAGGAAAACGGCTGCCCCTCGCTCACCGCGACCTGCTCGGCGGCGCCTCGCTCGAACAGCTCGATAAACGGGTCACCGGCGATCTGGGCGGAGAACCGGGTGCAGCGGGCGCACAGCACGCAGCGCTCCCGGTCCAGCAGGATCTCGGTGGAGATCGCCAGCGGCTTCGGGTACACCCGCTTGGTCTCCTTGAACCGGGAGACCGCACCGCCGTTCGCCATCGACTGGTTCTGCAGCGGGCACTCGCCGCCCTTGTCGCAGATCGGGCAGTCAAGCGGATGGTTGAGGAGCAGGAACTCGAGCGTGCCGGCCTGGGCCTTGCGGGCGACCGGCGAGGTTAGCTGGGTCTTCACGACCATGTCGGCGGCCACCGTCGTGGTGCAGGAGGCGACCGGCTTGCGCTGGCCCTCCACCTCGACGATGCACTGCCGGCAGGCTCCGACGGGGTCGAGGAGCGGATGGTCGCAGAACCGCGGGATCTCGATGCCGAGCAGCTCAGCCGCGCGGATGATGAGGGTGCCCTTGGGCACGCTCACCGACAGCCCGTCGATGGTGAGGGTGATGAGGTCGGATGCGACCGGCTGGGCCGGCTCTGAGGCGCGAGGCCTGGATGGGGCGACGGTCATGATGGTCAGTGCGCTCCCGCGTAGGCACCCGGGGCGGACGCGGGCGAGCCGTCGCCGGCCGTGGCGTCTCCCGGGGTGGGGTTCGGCTTCGTGGTCACCGCACTCACCGGGATGAACTCGTCCCGGAAGTACTTGATCCCCGAGACGATCGGGGAGGTGGCCCCGTCGGCCAGCGCGCAGAACGCCCGGCCGAAGATGTTGTCGCAGGCGTCGACGAGGGTGTCCACGTCCTCGGCGTCGCCCTGGCCCCGTTCCATCCGGGACAGGATCTGCACCATCCAGGTGGTGCCCTCGCGGCACGGAGTGCACTTGCCGCACGACTCGTGCGCGTAGAACTGGGTGAGCCGGCGGACGACCTTGAGCATGTCGACCGTGTCATCCATGATCATGAGTGCGGCCGTGCCGAGCAGCGACCCGGCCTCCTGCATGCCCTCGAAGTCGAGCGGCGCGTCGAGGTGCTCGGCGGTCAGCATCGGGGTGGACGACCCGCCCGGGGTCCACGCCTTGAGCCCACGACCGCCCCGCACGCCGCCGGCCAGGTCGAGCAGCTCCCGCAGGGTGGTGCCCATCGGGGCCTCGTACTGGCCGGGCCGGGTCACATGCCCGGACAGGCTGTAGATCTTCGGCCCCGGCGAGCGCTCCCGGCCCATCGACCGGAACCAGTCCACACCGTAGTTCACGATGTACGGCACCGACGCGATCGTCTCGACGTTGTTGACCACCGTCGGGGAGGCGTACAGGCCGTGCGTCGCGGGGAACGGCGGGCGCAGCCGAGGCTGGCCGCGGCGGCCCTCCAGGGAGTCGAGCAGTGCCGTCTCCTCCCCGCAGATGTAGGCGCCCGCGCCGGAGTGCACGACGAGGTCGAGGTCGAAGCCGCTGCCGAGGATGTCCCGGCCGAGGTAGCCGGCCCGGTAGGCCTCGGCCACGGCGGCCTGCAGCCGACGGGCCGCGTGGATCAGTTCGCCGCGCAGGTAGACGAACGCCCGGCCGGCCCGCACCGCGTAGGCCGCGATGACGATCCCCTCGATGAGCGAGTGCGGGTCCGCCATCATCAGCGGCGCGTCCTTGCAGGTGCCCGGCTCCCCCTCGTCGGCGTTGATGACGAGGTAGTGCGGCCTGCCGTCGCCCTGCGGGATGAAGCCCCACTTCATCCCAGTGGGGAAGCCGGCGCCGCCCCGCCCCCGCAGCCCGGAGTCCTTCACCAGCTTGATGAGGTCACCCGGGGCCATCGCGAGGGCGGTGCGCAGTGCGGTGTAGCCGTCGAGGCGGGTGTAGGTCTCGATCGTCCACGACTCCGGCGTGTTCCAGCGCCGGGTGAGGACCGGGGTGACGGGCATTGTCAGCTCCCCTTCCGTTCCGAGGAGGCCGGGGTCGTCGGCGCCGGAACCACCGCGGGCGGCGGCCCGGCAGGCGGTAAGGCGGGGCGCGCCGCCGCGTCGGCCCCCACACCATGGGTGACCAGCGGCGCGGGCGCCTGCTCGGCGCTCCAGCCGGCCGCCTCGGCCACGAGGAGACCCACGACCGACGGCTCGCCGACCCCCGGGCCCGCGACGCCCTCCGGCCGCGGATCGCCGAACCCGGCAAGCTGGCGGGAGACCTCGGCGAACGAGCACAGCGGACCGCCACGGGCCGGCGCCGGCCGCCGCCCCGCCCGCAGGTCCTCGACGATCGCCTGGGCGGAGTCAGGGTCGACCTGGTCGTAGAACTCGTAGTTCACCGTCATGACCGGTGCGTAGTCGCAGGCCGCGAGGCACTCGGCGTGCTCGAGGGTGATCGACCCGTCCGGCGTCGTCTCGTCATGGCCGATCCCGAGGAGCTTCGAGACCCGCTCGTAGACGTCCTCGCCACCGAGCAGCGCGCACGACAGATTCGTGCAGACCGAGACGAGGTAGTCCCCGACCGGATGCCGCTTGTACATCGTGTAGAAGGTCGCGACCGCGCCGACCTCGGCCCGGGTGATGCCCAGCACGTCCGCGCAGAACGCGACGCCCTGCGCGGTCACGCACCCCTGCTCGGCCTGTACCAGGTGCAGCAGCGGGAGCAGGGCCGAACGGGATCGGCCGGCTGGGTACCTGGCGATGATCTCCTGCGCGGCCGACTGGGTCTCCGGCGAGAACGCCATCAACGATCAACTCCCCCGAGCACCGGGTCGACCGAGGCGACCCCGACGATCACGTCCGCCACCTGGCCGCCCTCGGTCAGCGCCGGGACGGCCTGCAGGTTGACGAAGCTTGGATCCCGCACATGGACGCGGAAGGGTCTCGTGCCGCCGTCGCTGACCAGGTGGTAGCCGAGCTCGCCGCGCGGCGACTCGATCTGGGTGTAGACCTGACCGGCCGGGACGCGGAACCCCTCGGTCACCAGCTTGAAGTGATGGATCAGGGCCTCCATCGAGGTCCCCATGATATTCCGGATGTACGCGAGTGAGTTACCCGTCCCGTCGGACCCGACAGACAGCTGGGACGGCCAGGCGATCTTCTTGTCGGCGACCATGACCGGGCCGGGACGCAGCCGGTCCAGGCACTGCTCAACGATCTTGAGCGACTCGCCCATCTCCTCCAGCCGCACCAGGTAGCGGGCGAAGGAGTCGCCCTCCAGCGCGGTCGGCACGTCGAACTCGTAGGTTTCGTAGCCGCAGTAGGGCATGGTCTTGCGCAGGTCCCACGGCAGGCCCGCGGCGCGCAGCACCGGGCCCGTGGTCCCCAGCGCGATGCAGCCGGCCGCGTCGAGAACGTTGACGTCGACCATCCGAGCCTTCCAGACCGGCTGGCCGGTGAGCAGCGCGTGATACTCCCTGATCCGCTTCGGCATGTCGGCGAGGAACGCCCGGATGGCCCGCTCGGCGCCGTCGGGGAGATCCTGGGCGAGGCCCCCGGGCCGGATGTAGGCGTGGTTCATCCGTAGCCCGGTGATGAGCTCGAGCAGGTCGAGGACCTTCTCCCGCTCCCGGAAACCGAAGATCATGGCGGTGGTGGCGCCGAGCTCCATGCCGCCGGTCGCGAGCCACACCAGGTGCGAGGCGATCCGCTGGAGCTCCATCACCATCACCCGGATCACCGTGGCCCGCTCGGGTACCTGCTCGGTGATGCCCAGCAGCTTCTCCACCGACAGGCAGTAGGCCGCCTCGTTGAACAGCGGCGAGAGGTAGTCCGCCCGGGTGAGGAAGGTGACCGCCTGAGTCCAGGTGCGGTACTCACAGCTCTTCTCGATGCCGGTGTGCAGGTAGCCGATGACGATGCGGGTCTCGGTAACCGTCTCGCCCTCAATCTCCAGGACCAGGCGGAGCACCCCGTGGGTCGACGGGTGCTGCGGCCCCATGTTGACGACGATCCGCTCGTTCTCCTCCTCGCCGACGCCGAGGATCTGCTCCCAGTCGCTGCCGGTGACGGTGTAGACCCGCCCACTCGCCGACTCGGTGAAGCCGGCCTCGTAGGCCGGATGCTCCCCGGGTCCGCCGACGGTCCCGGTCGGGTAGCCGACGCCGTTCGCGCCGTTGGGGGCCCCGGTGGTCAGATCGTCCGTGGTGGCGGAAGTCGACGTGTTGGGCGTCATAGCGAACCTCGGATGTCGCCTCGTGGGATGTCGCCTTGGCGGTGTCGCCGGCTGGCCAGGGCCGGACGCGGGGTCACGAATAGCTCCGGCGCTCGTCCGGCGGCGGGATCGTGGCACCCTTGTAGTCGACGGGGATGCCCCCCAGCGGGTAGTCCTTGCGCTGCGGGTGCCCGATCCAGTCGTCCGGCATCATGATTCGGGTCAGGCCCGGATGACCCGTGTAGACGATGCCGAACATGTCGTAGGTCTCGCGCTCGTGCCAGTCCGCGGTGGGCCACACCGAGGTCAGGCTCGGCACGGTGGGATCGGCGTCGGTGACGGACACCTCGACCCGGACCCGGCGACGGTGCGTCATCGAGGTCAGGTGGACCACCGAGTGCAGGCGACGGCCGGTGACGTCGTCCGGGTAGTCCACGCCAGACAGCGAGGACAGCAGCTCGAACCGCAGGTCGGGGTCGTCACGCAGGGTCTGCCCGACGGCGGCGAGGCTCTCCCGGCGCACGTGGACGGTCAGCTCCCCGCGATCCACCACCACCCGTTCGACGGCGTCGCCGAGCTGGGGGAAGGCACGTTCGAGCGCGTCGTAGACGGCGTCGGCGTCGGCGTCGGCGAACGGGCGGGCGGTGGAGCTCAGGGCCGGAACGGGCGTCACAAGCCCGCCGAACCCGGAGGTGTCACCGCTGTCACCGGCGCCGAACGCGTCCCGGCGCCGCCCACCCGGGCCGCCGGGCACGCCGGCGGCGCCCGGTACCAGGTCGGCGGGGGCTGTGCTCTCGTCGCTCACTGCCTAGATCCCCCGATCCGGGTCGTCGACGTCGCCGATGCTCTCGGTGGTCGGGCCGGGCCCGTGCGCCCGGGCCTCGTCACTCGGCTTGGGGTCGACCGGTAGCCGCTTGGCGCGCCCGAACACCGAGGGCGGTGCGAGGGCAGCGGGCCGGCGGGTGTCCAGGGCGGGTTCGACCGCCCCGCTACCCGTCGGCGCCGGCGCCCCGGCCGGGATCGAGAAGCGCTTGCGGTCGTTCACCGAGAGGGTCCGGGTGTCGAATGCGCCCGCCGGCAGACCGGCCCGGGCGGTGGCCACCTCGATGGGTTTCGGATACGGCGAGGAACCGATCTTCGTGTGCTCGATCCGGCCGGAGATCGGGCCGGCGAGGATCTTCTCGTGCAGCTTGATGATGGCGTCCATGAGCATCTCCGGCCGCGGTGGGCAGCCGGGGAGGTACATGTCGACCGGGACGATATGGTCCACGCCCTGCACGATCGCGTAGTTGTTGAACATGCCGCCGCTGCTGGCGCAGACACCCATCGACAGCACCCACTTGGGCTCGGGCATCTGGTCGTAGATCTGCCGCAGCACCGGCGCCATCTTCTGACTCACCCGGCCGGCGACGATCATGAGATCGGCCTGGCGCGGGCTGGCCCGGAAGACCTCCATGCCGAATCGGGACAGGTCGTAGCGGCCGGCTCCCGTCGACATCATCTCGATCGCGCAGCAGGCCAACCCGAAGGTCGCCGGCCACAGCGACGAGCGCCGTGACCAGTTGGCGAGCTTCTCGACGCTGGCAAGAAGCACACCGCCCGGCAGCTTCTCCTCTAGTCCCATTCCAGACCTCCACGCCGCCACTCGTAGGCGTACGCGACGAAAATGGTCGCCATGAACAACGCCATCGCGCCGAGACCGAATACCGCCAGGCTGTCGAACGCTACCGCCCAGGGAAAGAGGAAGATAATCTCGATGTCGAAGACGATGAAGAGCATCGCGGTGTTGTAGTACTTCACCGGGAAACGCTGCGGCCCGGCCGGGGCCGGGGAGGGTTCGATCCCGCACTCGTATGCGTCGATCTTCGCACGGTTGAACCGGCGCGGGCCGATCAGCGCACCGGCCGCGACCGAACCAACTGCGAACAGGGCCGCGATCACGAGCAGAACGAGGATCGGCACATAGTTCGAGAGCATGCCGAACTCCTCTCCTTCGAGAGTTTGTTACCGGACGTTGGGATGAAACGGCTCGCCGGTGAACGGACCGCGAACGGTCCGGACTCGGCCCGCGAAACCAGTGGCCATTTCGGACACGTCAGGCCGCGGGAGCGAGCCGGGTCATCGCGTTGATCAGTCGGTCCATCGCATCCCCTCCCCGGGGGTCGGTAAGATTTGCCATGATCTTGAGAACGAAACGCATGAGGACCGGTCTCGGCAGCCCGTAGCGGGTACCGAACGCCATAATCGTCGGATTGCCGATGAGCTGGACGAAGAACCGGCCCAGGGTGTAATAGCCCCCGTACCGGGCCCGCATGAGTTCCGGGTACTGGCCGAGCGCCCGCTCCCGCGCCGGACCATCCGGGCGGGCGAGGGCCTGCACGGCAATCTCGGCGGCGTACCGACCGGATTCGAGCGCGTAGGCGATGCCCTCCCCGTTGAAGGGATTCACCATCCCGCCCGCGTCACCGACCAGCAGCACGCCGTCGCGGTAATGGGGGGTCCGGTTGAAGCCCATCGGCAGGGCGCTGCCACGCACCGGGCCGGTGGCGTTGTCCTCGGTGTATCCCCACTCCGGCGGCAATGCGGCGAGCCAGCGGCGCAGCAGGTCCCGGTAGTCGGTGTTCTGGAAGGCGTCCGTGGTGTTCAGCAGGCCGAGGCCCACGTTGCTCGTGCCGTTGCCAACCCCGAAGATCCAGCCGTAGCCGGGCAGCAGCCGGCTCTCGCGCGGCCTGCCCTCCCACAGTTCCAGATGGGACTCGAGGAAGTCGTCGTGCGTGCGGGGGCTGCGGTAGTAGCGGCGGACCGCGACCCCGAGCGGCCGGTCCTCCCGGCGGCGGATACCGAGGGCGAGCGCGATGCGGGCGCTGTTACCGTCCGCCGCGACGACCAATGGCGCCCGGAACGTCACAGATGTTCGGTCGGTGCCGGTCCTGGCGTGCACGCCGACGACCCGTCCGGTGCGCTCGTCGAGCAGCGGACCGGTCACGGCGGTCCCCTCGTGCAGCCGGGCACCGACCTTCACCGCGTGGCGGGCCAGCAGGTCGTCGAAGTCAAGCCGCGGACGGACCAGGCCGTAGTCGGGCCAGCTCGCCAGCTCCGGCCAGGGCAGCTCCAGGCGGACGCCGCCGCCGATGATGCGAAGCCCCCGGTTACGGGCCCATCCGGCCACGGGCGAGGTGTCGAGACCCATGTCCACGAGGCTGCGAACGGCCCGCGGGGTCAGCCCGTCGCCACAGACCTTCTCGCGGGGGAAGGTCGTCTTCTCCAACAGGAGCACGTCGAGCCCGGCGCTGGCGAGATGGTAGGCGGCCGAGGAGCCACCGGGACCCGCGCCGACCACGATGACGTCGGCGTCGGCCTTCGACCGGCCGGCCGCACCGTCATCCCTTGTCCTCGCCATGGTCACGAATTGCTCCGGATCTGCTAGACCACTCGTCCCGGGGGCACCCCACCGGGAGCCCTCCACCTGTGTGCTCGTGAAATTCTTCACGAGCGTTCTCGGCGAGTGTAGGCCTTGCGCAGGCCAACCGCACCAACCAGGATGCGGCGAAGAACGGACGAGTTGACTTCGTGCACCCTATCGCTACTGTAAGCGATAGTTCGCGGCATCGGACGCCCGCCGCCGGAGCTCGGCGGTCGATCGCCACCATGAGCGGCAGGTACAATTCCCGCCCGATCGGCCTGGATCAGGCCAGCTCACCCGCCTGGTGTCGGTCCGGAGCACTCGCCCGCAGCGCGAAGCGCAACGGAGAAACCACGAAGCCGGCCTCCACCGCCCGCCGGTGGCCCATATTCGCCCCCCGGGGTGGGATTCAGCGCCCGTGCGGGGTAGTCCCTCCACAGGTCACCCGAAACGCGGTGGCTCGTCCGCGGTCGCCGCCGGTGTCCCGACGGCGCGGATGCACCATCACCCGAACACCATCACCCGAAGCAGCACGGACTGGGAACGAGAGAACGCGATGACCATCGCAGAGACCGTCGTCATCCCCGCCCCCGACGGGCCCGCCCCGGCCACGCTCGCCGAACCCGATGGTCCCGCACGCGGCGGCGTCGTCGTCCTCCACGAGGCGTTCGGCCTCACCGAGCACATCACCGATGTCTGCTCGAGGTTCGCGCGCGGGGGGTGGCGGGCAATCGCCCCCGGCCTGTTCCACCGCGCGGGCTCGCCCGTCTTCGACTGTGACGATCTCGCCTCCGCAGTGAAGATCATCCATAAGCTCAACGGCACCGACCTCCTCGCCGACATCGACGCCGCGCTGGTCGTCCTCGCCGAGGAGGGAACCGCCATCGACCGCTGCGCCGTCGTGGGCTTCTGCCTCGGCGGGAGCATCGCCTTCCAGGCGGCGGTGGCCCGGCCGTTCGGCGCCGCGACCACCTTCTACGGTGGCGGGATCACCATGCGCCGCTTCGGGGAACCCGCCCAGCTGGATCTCGCCGGCCGCCTGCAGGCACCGTGGCTCGGTCTGTACGGCGACCAGGATCCGAGCATCCCCACTTCGGAGGTGGAGGACCTGCGGGCGGCGACACAGAAGGCGTCTGTGCCCACCGAGATCGTCCGTTACCCACAGGCTGGGCACGGCTTCCACAACGACGCCCGCGCCGCCGCCTACCACGGCCCGTCGGCGAAGGACGCCTGGTCACGCATGCTGACCTGGTTCGACTCGCATGTTCCCGGCTGAGCCCACCCCGCCGACCGTGGCGCCGGCCGGTCCAGCACCATGGCCGGTCCAGCACCGTCAGTCCGGGGCGCGACCCCGGTGCAGCGCCACCACGCCGCCGGTGAGGTTGCGCCAGCCGACCCGGAACCAGCCTGCTTCCCGCAGCAGGCCGGCCAGCTCCGCCTGGGCGGGCCAGGCCCGGATCGACTCGGCGAGATAGACGTACGAGTCCGGGCTGTTGCTCACCGCGCGGGCCACGGCTGGCAGGGCCCGCATCAGGTACTCGACGTAGACCGTCCGCCAAGGCGCCCAGACCGGGCGGCTGAACTCGCACACCACGAGCATCCCGCCCGGACGGGTCACCCGGCGCAGCTCGGTGAGGCAGCCGAGCGTGTCGGCGACGTTGCGCAGACCGAACGAGATCGTCGTCCGGTCGAAGGTCTCGTCCCGGAACGGCAGCCGCAGCCCGTCCCCGGCGGTCAGCAGGATCCGCCCGGTCTCCCCCGGCAACGGCCGCGACGCCAGCCGACGCTGCCCGGCCCGCAGCATCCCCAGGGAGAAGTCGCAGGCCACCACGTCGGTCCCGGCGAGCGCGAAGGCTCGTGACGAGGTCGCCGTCCCGGCGGCGAGGTCGAGGCCCCGAAGGCCCGGCCGCAGGTCCAGCGCGTCCGCCGCGGCGCGCCGCCAGGTCCGGTCGAGCCCGCCGGTGAGCACGGTGTTGGTCAGGTCGTACCGGTTGGCCACCCCGTCGAACATCGACGCGACGTCCCGCGGACGTTTGTCGAGTCCCGCTCTGCTCACCATGCCCCTTCCTCACTCACCATGCCCCTTCCCCGCCACCGAACCGCGCCGAGGCCGCCGCCGAGGCGTCGCGGGCGGCCCTCTCGACGGTGTCCCAGTCGGTGCTCTCGCCGATCCGCCGCAGCCGCGCGCGGGTCGGCTCGTCGCACAGCGCGCCCGCGACCCCGGCGGTGTACAGGTCGCGGGCCCGGGCACCGAGCCCCGCCGCGACCGCGTGCTCCGTCTCCAGATCGGTGCCGAACATAGCGGGATCGTCGGTGGCGAGCGAGCACGCGACCCCGGCCCGCAGCAGCGCCGCCAGAGGATGATCGTCGAGGGACGCCACCGACCGGGTCCGCAGGTTGGACACCGGGCAGACGTCCAGCACGATCCCCTGATCGACCAGCCGTCGCATCAGCGCGGGGTCCTCGGCGGCCCGGATCCCATGCCGGATCCGCCTAGCTCCCAGCGCGTCGAGCACGCTCCGCACGGACACCGGGCCCGCTGTCTCCCCCGCGTGCGGGACCGCGGCGAGCCCGCCGTCGGCGGCCAGGGCGAACGCCGGCGCGAACGGCTCGGGGGGATGACCGACCTCCGGTCCGCCGAGCCCGATGCCGACGACACCGCGATCGGCGAACCGCACCGCCCACCGCGCCACCTCCATCGCGGCCTCGACTGGCAGCACCCGCTCGATGTCCGGGGTGAGGCGCACCTCGACGCCGTATCGCTCCCTGGCCTCGATCGCCCCGTCGGCGTAACCGTGGAAGATCTCCTCGACGCGGACCCCCCGATGGACCCGGAACCAGGGCGAGAAGATGCCCTCCAGGTAGACAGCGCCTGCCCGGGCCGCCTCGGCGGCGTAGTCGACGACCACCTGGCGGAAGTCGGCCTCCGTCCGCATCACGTGGGTGGTGAGGATCCAGGCCTTCAGGAAGTGGTCGAAGCCGCGGAAGCGGTAAAGGTCCGCGAGGCCATCGACCGTGCGGGCGGGCAGCGCCTCGGAGTTGCGGCGCGCCATCTCCAGCAGGGTGGCGGGACGGACCGTGCCCTCCAGATGGACGTGGAGTTCGATCTTCGGCCCGGTCGGGGACGGAACCGCGAATCCGGAGGGGTCACTCACCCGGTCACTGTATGGTGCTCCCGGCTACGCGGAGATGAGCGGCAGCGCGGTGGAGGAGAAGTGCGAGGCCACCCGGTCGTCGACCGGGTCCTGCGCCGGGTCGCGGTGCACGACGAGGTGCCGGTAGCGGGTGTCGCGCTGCGCGGGAATGCGGTCGGCCGCGCGGATCAGGGAGATCAGCTCCGCCCGGTTGGTGCGATGGCGCGCCCCGGCGGAGGAGACGACGTTCTCCTCCAGCATCACCGAGCCGAGGTCGTCGGCGCCCATGTGCAGGGTAAGCTGGCCGACCTCCTTGCCGGTGGTCAGCCAGGAGCCCTGCAGATGCGTGATGTTGTCGAAGAACAGCCGCGCGACCGCGACGAGGCGGAGGTACTCCAGGGTCGTCGCCTGGGTGCGCCCGCCGAGATGGTTGTTCTCCGGCTGATAGGTCCAGGGGATGAACGAACGGAACCCGCCGGTCCGGTCCTGGACGTCCCGGATCATCGTCAGGTGTTCGATGCGCTCGGCGTTCGTCTCCCCCGTGCCCATCATGAAGGTGGCGGTGGATTCCAGGCCGAGGTTGTGAGCGGTCTCCATCACGGACAGCCAGGCGTGACCGGACTCCTTCAGCGGAGCGATCGCCTGCCGGGGCCGTTCGGTGAGGATCTCCGCTCCCGCGCCCGCGAAGCTGTCCAGGCCCGCGTCCCGCAGCCGGGTAATGACCTCGGGAAAGGTCAGCTCGGACGTCCGGGCGATGTGCACAACCTCGCTGGCGCCCAGCGAGTGCAATGCCAACTGGGGATATGCCTTCTTGATGGCGGCAAAGGTACGCTCATACCACTCGATGCCGAAGTCGGGATGGTGCCCGCCCTGCAGCATGATCTGCGTGGCGCCGAGCTCGACCGCCTCCCCGCACTTGGCGACGATATCCTCGACGTCGCGGACCCAGCCCTCGGCATGCTTCGGAGCGCGGTAGAAGGCGCAAAACCGGCAGGCGGTCACGCAGACATTCGTGTAGTTGATGTTCCGGTCGATGATGTACGTCGCGATGCCATCGGGGAAACGGCGCCGACGGACCGTGTCCGCCGCACCGCCGAGCGCGTGCAGCGGCGCCCTTGTGTAGAGGAGCAGCGCCTCCTCCGCCGAGATACGCCCGCCGGCTGCGGCCCGGTCCAGCACGGACCGGATCTCACCATCGCCCTGACCCACCGGAATCTCGCCATCGACATCCATACGGCCCTCCCCGCGTAGCGCCTTCGGCGCGACGCGGGGACCCCTGGCATCGGGCACCGTACGGGGTCTCCGTCGAATCACCTTCGGCGATCCTCCCAGGGTAGCCATCGGGGCCATCGGCGCGACGCGGGGGATGAACGGTCAGTGTCCGGATCGCGTCCCCGGGTCCGCCGGGCTGGAGCCACCGTGGGTGGCGTCAGTGTAGCCACCGGTCGAGGAACCGGCGGTCGAGGAGCCGGCCGGGCTGGCGGGACCGGCGTCGTGGTGACCGTGGCCGCGGCTGGTGAGCTTCGCCTGGAGCTGCTTGATCTTGGCCCGGTTCTCCGGCCGGTTGGCCGCGGCCTTGGCCTTGTTGACCATCTCCTTGGTCTTCGGGCTGTGCAGGAAATCCGTGATCTTGTTCGAGAAACTGGCCATAATAACGGTGTACCTATCCGGGCAGGGGTTTACGCCTGCCGGTCATCCGTTCGACGACCCGCCCGAGGAGCCGCCGAACGTGTCCCTCACCCGGTTCCACAGACTGTCGAGCTGGTCACGGGTGTCGTCCTTGACCGACATGACGACCTTGTCCCACAACCGCTGACGCTGTTCGTCGACCATCAAGGCGATCTGGTCCGCCGCATAGAGCAGCAGCAGGACGACAAGGACGAACAGAATCGTGCGCTTGAAAGGGATCCGCAGCCGGAACCGACACCGGGGACGCGGTCGCGGCGCCGGTTCAGCGTAGGGAGCCGGCGCGCGTCCGCGCCGGTCCGGGCGTGCCTCGGCCACCCACGGGGCCGGGGCACGCCGTGGCTCCGGCGAGAGCGCACCGCGCCCCCTGACAGGCTCGGGACCCGCGGGCACCGACGGGGGCCACTGCTGGGCCACGGGGCGGGGCCGTGCCGGCGCCTGGGGGACGGTGCCGCCTCCGCGGCACGGCCGGCGTAGGGCCGACCCGGGTAGGGCTGACCGGCCGGCGGAGAATCCGCCCGGGGCTGGCCGCCGTGCATCGGGCGGGCGTCCGGTGCCGGCGGCGGATGGCCCCTCTCGCCGGAATCGTCGAAACCCGATCGGTGGCCGTTCCCGTCGGCCTCATCGTCGTACTGGACGAATCCGCCGCGGCGCGGTCGGCGGCCGGTGGCGGTGCCAGCGCGGGTGGCGGCATGGGCGGACCGGCCAGCGGGGGCATGTCGCGAGCTGAGTCGTTCCACCAACGATCGCCGCCGAGGAGCCGGGACTCATTCTCCCACCAGCGCCGCTGTTCATACGGGGTCGCAACGTGGGTCGGATCCGGTCGACCGGCCCCGTCGGCCCCGTCGGCCGCAACCGCCCCAGCCGCGGCGGCACTGCGTCCCCGTGGCCAGGTCCCGTCGAGCAGGGCGGTCGCGGCGTCTCGCGCGTCACCGGCCCGGCCGCGCTCGCCGAGCAGGGTGAGCAGCAGGTTCTCGGTGGAGGGCCAGTCCCGGGGGTCGCGGGCGAGCGCGGACCGGACGATCGGCGTGAGATCAGGCGGCATGGCCCGCAGGTCCGGCTGACCCGTCAGGATCTTCTCCGACATCTCCAGGTAGATGCCGTGGCCGTAGGGGTGACCGCCGGTGGCCGCGTAACCGATCAGCAGTCCCCAGGCGAAGACGTCGACCGCCGGGCCGAGCGCGGCGCCCTCCATCTGCTCGGGCCCCATCCAGCCGACCGAGCCGAGGACCAGACCCGTCTGGGTGCGGCCCTTTGTCATGTCGAGCGCGCGGGCGATCCCGAAATCGATGACCCGGGGGCCGGAGTACGACAGCATGACGTTGCTCGGTTTGAGATCCCGGTGGACGATGCCGGCCCGGTGGATGGCGGTGAGCGCGGACGCCACGCCCTGCAGTGTCGACAGCGGCAGCGGACCGGACTCGGTGACGGCCTGATCAAGCCGGACGCCGTCGATGTACTCCGTGACCAGATAAGGACGACGCGCGTCGGGATCGGCATCGAGGACCTGGGCGGTGCAGAAGGGCGCGACCCGCCGAGCGGCCGCCACCTCGTCCCGGAAACGTGCCCGGAACTCCGGGTCGGCGGCGAGGTCCGACCTGATCACCTTGATCGCAACGAACTTCTCGGCTGCGTCCTGGGCGAGGAACACCGTTCCCATCCCACCCGCGCCCAGCCGACCGACGACCTGGTAAACACCGATCGTGGTCGGATCATCGGGATGCGGCGCCTCGGCCGGATATCCGCCACTAGGCGAAACCCGACGCGCCGATCGTTCCGTCACTGTTCTCCCGCCCGTGTTATACCTCCGGCCGCGGCCCAGGTACCGTTCCGGCCTGGGAGCCGTCACCGGTGCCGCAATTGTCTCCCCGTGCAGGGAGACGAACCCATCATCACGCCACAGTCCGTCGTCGCCCAGTCCCTACGGGCATCCGCAACGGCGCGGAAGTCACGCTAACGCTAACCCTCTCGAGTAAATCGATGTCGAGCGTTGTCCGCCAGCCGACGCGGCGGATCCGGTCGTTCCCGCCAGCCGTATCCGAGGGGACCGCAGGTAGTCGACGACAACCACAGGTGGTCGACGACTCACCATTCCGCGGATGAAGGCGGGTGCGGCGTGTCTCCGGCAGGATGAGGGAGGGAACATCCACTGCTACCGACCGGCTGCCCCGACAGCGCCGGTCGGCCGCCAAGCTTAGGGAGTCACCCGTGGTCACGCAGTCCGCCGATGCGCACCAGCCCACGAACGCGGTCACGGAGACCGACCCCGCGGCCAGGGCGAGCGTCACCGGCGCCGTGCGGTCGGGGACGTCCCCGGTCGACACCGACGTCGACATGCTGATCGTCGGCGCCGGGCCGGCCGGCCTCTACGGCGCCTACTACGCCGGATTCCGTGGCCTGTCAGTCGCGCTCATGGACTCGTTGCCCGAGGCCGGCGGTCAGGTCACCGCGATGTACCCGGAGAAGATGATCTACGATATCGCGGGCCTGCCGGCCGTCCGGGGCCGTGAACTGATCGACGCCCTGTTGATCCAGGCGAACCAGTTCTCCCCCACCTACCTGCTGGGCCAGCAGGCCGCCGAGCTGACCCACGAGCCGGGCGCCGTGGTGGTGACCAGCAGCCAGGGTCTTCGGGTACGCGCCAAGGTCGTCGTCATCACCGGCGGTCTCGGCACCTTCACCCCCCGCCCGCTGCCCACCGGCACCGCGCATCTGGGCCGCGGCCTGGTCTACTTCGTGCCCAAGCTCGACGTCCACACCGGCCAGGACGTCATCGTGGTCGGCGGCGGGGACAGCGCCTTCGACTGGGCGCTGTCCCTGGAGCCGATCGCCCGCTCGGTCACCCTCGTGCACCGTCGGGACCGGTTCCGGGCGCATATGTCCACAGCCGAGCGGGTCGAGGCGTCCTCCGTCGAGATCCTGACCTTCACCGAGGTCGCCACGGTCCACGGTGAGGAGTGGATCGAGAAGGTCGAACTGGTGCAGACCCGCACCGGCGACCGACATGTCCGACCCGCGCAGGCGGTCGTCGCCGCGCTCGGATTCACCGCCGACCTCGGACCGCTGACCCGCTGGAATCTGACCATTGACAAGCGGCACATCGTCGTCGACCCGACGATGGCGACCGGAGTCGAGCGGATCTTCGCGGCCGGCGACATCACTGAGTACCCAGGGAAGGTCCGCCTGATCGCGACGGGTTTCGGGGAGGCCGCGACGGCGGTCAACAACGCGGCGCCGGTGGTGGACCCGTCGGCAAAGATCTTCCCGGGGCACAGCTCCGACGACGGCACCGGCGGCTGAGCGCCCGGCGGGCGTGACCGACAGGCGTGGCCGTTGTCCGTCGGCGCCCGACCGGGCGCCGACGGACCCGCGGCGCACACTGGGAACATGCGCGGTCTACTGGTGATCGGTCACGGATCCCGGCGGGATGAGGCGAACGCGACGGTTCGGGAGCTCGCCCACCGGCTCCTGGTCGATCCCGGCCATGTGGTCGATCCCGGCCATGCCGCCGCGCCATGGACGTGGGGGGCGGCCGAAGCCGCCTTCCTCGAAATCGCCCGGCCCGACATCGCCACCGGGTACGCCACGCTGGCCGACGCGGGATGCACCGAGATCGTCGTCTACCCGTTCTTCCTGTTCGACGGCAATCACACCCGCCGAGACATCCCGGCGGCACTCGACGACGCCCGGTGCCGGCACCCGACGACCCGATGGGTGCTGTCGGAGCCGCTCGGGCTGCACGCGAGCGTCGTCGACGCGGTCCGCGCGCGGCTCGACGACACCCTGCGTCTCCTGGTCCGCGAAGCCGAGGCCGCCGCTCCGAAGATCAACCATCCGGCGAGCCGGTGGACCGGCTGGTGACGACGAAGTCCGCGACGGCGGCCGCGAGCGGATGGACCCCGGGTTCGGTGGGCACGATGTCCACCCGCATGCCCGCCACCGCACAGGCCAGCGCGCTGCGTCGACCCATCGCCGCGATGAGCAGATCGGGCGGGAGAGGTCCGTAGATCTCGGCGGTGCTGCGGGCGGCGGTGGACGACGCGAAGGCCGCGACGTCGAAGTCGCCGTGCCGGAGCTCCTCGGCGATCCGGGGATCCGGCTCGGCGGTCACGTCGGTAAGCAGCGGCACCCGGCGCAGGGAACACACCCCGTCCGGCGGGTCCGCCGCGCCGACGATCAGCACCCGCGACGAGCCGGTCGGACCGGCGAGACCGGTCGACGACGGATCCATGGACAGCTCGGCGACGGG
This sequence comes from Frankia sp. CcCS3, assembly GCF_977927575.1. Lineage (NCBI taxonomy): Bacteria > Bacillati > Actinomycetota > Actinomycetes > Frankiales > Frankiaceae > Frankia > Frankia sp. CcCS3. Next base: position 14,766 of record NZ_CDWRCL010000020.1, on the reverse strand, counting down.
CACCGAGGCGAGGCCCAGCCCGTCAAGCGATTCCGCGGCGTCCCCGCGGGCCGCGACGAGAGTCAGGCCGGCCAACGCCCGCACGTCGGTGCCGGCTCGACGCAGCAGGGCCACCACGGCGGCGACCTCGTCCGCATCGGCCAGCAGCAGACCATCCGCTCCCGGCAACGCCGCCACCAGCACGGCACCGGCGTCCTCGACCGGCGCGGGCCGGGCGACAACGGTCTCGACCGCATCCGCGCCCAGCTGCCGCAGCCGGCGAGCCAGCAGACCCGGCCGCGGCCGGGTACGAGCCACGAGTACCCGGATCCCGGCGAGCGGCCCCGCCTCCGAGACCGGCGCGTCCCGGCGCGCCGCGACCTCTCCGACCACGATCACCGCGGGAGACCGCACACCGGCCGCGATCGCGTCGATCGCCAGCGCGTCCAGGGTGGTCCGCAGGACCCGCTGCGCCGGGGTCGCCCCGCGCTCGATGACCGCGACCGGCGTCGCCCCGGGGCGACCGCCGGTGAGCAGCGCGTCGGTGATGTCCATGAGACGCGCCACCCCCATCAGGATAACGATGGTCGCCCGGGAGGCCGCGAGACCGGCCCAGTCCACCGTCGACTCCGGATGGCCGGGTGGCAGGTGCCCCGAGACGATGGCAACCTCCTGCGCGAGACCACGATGAGTGACCGGGATGCCGGCACAGGCGGGTACGGCCAGCGCCGAGGTAACGCCGGGCACGACGGTGCACGCGACCCCCGCCACGGCGCAGGCCTGCGCCTCCTCGCTGCCTCGCCCGAGCAGGTAGGGATCGCCGCCCTTGAGGCGGACGACGCGCGCACCGGCGCGCGCCCGGTCGACGAGGACCGCGTTGATCTCCTCCTGGGTCCACGACGGCGCGGTCGGGCTCTTGCCCACGTGGATGATCTCGGCGCCGGCCGGGGCGGCGCCGAGGAGGACGGCCGCGGCGAGCCGGTCGGTGACCACGACGTCCGCGTTCGCCAGCACCTCACGGCCGCGAACGGTGAGCAGACCGGGATCGCCCGGGCCCGCGCCGACCAGCCAGACCTCACCCACACTTCGCCCGTCCGTCACGGCGTGCACCGTACCTGCTCGGTTGCCTTCGAACACTGGCAGCCGGCAGGCCCGAGGAGGTCAGTGGATACCACACTCCGTCTTGATCGAATCGGCCCACCGGCCCTCCCGGCCGGCGCCCCGCCGGGTGCACGGCCAGCAGCCAACCGAGTCGTAACCGTCGGAGAGGAGCGGGTTGACGATGACGCCGTGCTCGGCCACGTAGCGTTCGACGTCCTCGTCGGTCCAGGCCGCGAGCGGGTGGATCTTCACCTTGCCCCGTCTGGCGTCCCAGTCGACGACCCGGAGCTTCGCCCGGCTGGGCGACTCCGCCCGCCGCGACCCCGCGGCCCAGGCACGGTAGGGAGCCAGGGCCCGATCCAGCGGAACGACCTTGCGCATCCGGCAGCACAGGTCCGGGTCGGTCCGGTAGAGGTCCTGACCGTAGACGGCGTCCTGGCCGACGACGGTGAGCTGCGGACGGGCGCTGATGATCGGCAGGTCGTAGATTCCGGCCACCGCGTCCCGGGTACCGACGGTCTCGGGGAAGTGATAACCAGTGTCGATGAAAACCACGGGGACGTCGGACCGGATCCGGGCGAGCATGTCCACGAGGATCGTCTCAGCCATTGAGGCGGCGATCGCCAGCTTCGTCCCGAATTCCTCGACCGCCCAGCACAGGATCTCCTCCGCCGGCGCACCCTCGAGATCGTCCCCGGCCCGCAGCGCCCGGGCCTGCAACGCGGCATCCATCAGCTCGTCTCCTCGTCGTCACGCAACCCGGCTCCGGCGGCCGCGAGGGCCGTCAGACTCAGCCGGAAGCCCCGCAGGCAGGATCGGCACGCCCAGTACCCGTGGCCAGGTCCCGCGCCGGAGCCCTCCGGCGGCGTGTCCGGGACGATGTCCTCCTCGCCGCAGTACGGGCAGTAGAAGGGCACCACCCGCTCACCGCTAGCCATCAGCGGCACCGAGCGCCGTCAGCTGGGCCTCGTCGGCCCGCTCCGCCCAGTCCGCGAAGCTCTCCCCCGCGGTCCGGCCCGCCCGGTAGGTCTCCAGCACCGCGACGACGTAGTCGACGAGGCCGTCGGCGGTCACCTTCAGACCACGCGACTTGCGGCCCAGCCGCGACCTGGTACCCAGGTGCCCGCCGAGGTGGACCTGGAAGCCCTCGACCATCTCACCGGTGGCGTCGTCCGGTACCAGGGAACCCTTGAGCCCGATGTCTGCGACCTGGAAGCGGGCGCAGGCGTTGGGGCAGCCGTTGACGTTGATCCCGATCGGCTCGTCGAAGTCGGGCAGCCGGCGTTCGAGCTCGTCGATGAGGTCGCGGGCCCGGCCCTTGGTCTCGACGATCGCCAGCTTGCAGAACTCGATACCGGTGCAGGCCATCGTGCCGCGCCGGAACACGCTTGGGCGGACCACCAGGTCGAGCGCACCGAGTTCGGCCTCCAGCGCGTCGACGCCCGCGTCGGCGACATCGAGGATGACGAGCTTCTGCGTCGTCGTGGCGCGGATGCGGCCCTGCCCGAACCGATCGGCGAGGTCCGCCACCGCGGTCAGCGTGGTCCCGCTGAGCCGACCCGCCCGCGGTGCGAACCCCACGGCGTTGCGGCCGTCGCGCTGGCGGTGCACCCCGATGTGGTCGCGCCCCTCGCTGCGCGGCGGGGCCGGCGCCGGGCCGTCAGGCAGCGCCGAAGCCAGGTACTCCTTCTCCAGGGTCGCGCGCACCCATTCGGCGCCCATGTCCGCGACCAGGAACTTCAACCGGGCGCGGGTGCGCAGCCGGCGGTAACCGTAGTCTCGGAACAGCGACACGACGCCGTGCCAGACCTCGGCAACCCGCGCCGGCGGCACGAACGCGCCCAGCCGCACGCCGAGCCGCGGGTTCGTCGACAGACCGCCACCGACCCACAGATCATAGCCGGCTCCCAGTTCCGGATGGATGACCCCGACGAACGCGATGTCGTTGATCTCGTGCAACGTGCAGTGGTCGGCGCAGCCGGAGATGGCGCTTTTGAACTTACGGGGCAGGTTGGCCAGCGTAGGGTCGCCGATGAACCGGCGGACGACCTCGTCGATCGCCTCGCTCCCGTCGATGATCTCGTCACCGTCGACCCCGGCGAGCGGGCAACCGAGGATCACCCGGGGGGTGTCGCCACAGGCCTCGGCGGTGGTCATGCCGGCGTTCTCCAGTGCCGCCCAGATCGCCGGCACATCCTCGATCCGGATCCAGTGGAGTTGGATGTTCTGCCGGTCGGTGACATCGGCGACGTCCCGGCCGTAGCGGGTGGAGACGTCGGCGATCACCCGGAGCTGATCCGAAGTCATCCGGCCGCCGTCGAGTCGGATGCGCTGCATGAAGTAGGAGTCGTCCAGTTCCTCGGGTTCGAGGATCGCCGTCCGCCCGCCGCTGATCCCCTGCCGGCGCTGGGTGTACAGACCCCACCACCGGAACCGGCCCCGCAGGTCCTGGGGATCGATCCCGTCGAAACCGGTACGCGGGTAGAGGTTGAGGATGCGGTCCCGCACCTCCAGGCCGCCTTGGTCCTTCTTCATCCGCTCGTTCGCGTTGAGCGGCTCGGAATATCCCAACGCCCACTGGCCCGTTCCCTTGGGTCGGGACGGGCGCGCGGACCGGGCAGGACGAGCAGGAGAAGTCATGAGATCTCTCGGTGCGCAAGGAAGTCGCGGCGCCGGCAGCGGGCGCCACGAACGGAGACGTCAGCGGGAGCGGCGACAGCCGGCGCTGGAGACCCGCAGCAGGTCGACGTGCAGACGGGCGACGAGCATCGGCTCAATCACCAGGCACGGCACCGCGGGGGACGACGCAGCCCGGCGCCGACGGGAGACGTCAAGCGGAAGGCCTGACGCCTGCCCAACCGGCACCCCACCAGCGAGGGCGCACGTAGTCACGAGCCCATGTTTCCACAGAAGTACGGCTGATGGGCAAGTCGGGGCACTGTCCGGCCTACTTCGACCCGCCGCCCTGCTCCAAACTGCAACAAACCGGACGACCAGCCCCGAGACCGTCCGCCATGGCCGTCATGGCAGCGGAGAAAATGAACAATCCCGCCGGTCACGAGATCGCTCAGATCGTCCGGTGGGCGGCGCACAGCCGCCGGAGCTGCTCCACCAGCGGACCGGTGGCCAGCCCCTTCTCCAGCAGGCCGTCCGCGCCGAGTTCCAGCACCTGGTCGAGCAACGCATCCTCGGAGAATCCCGTGAAGATCACCACCGTGGCCCGCGGCACGACCCGCCGGATCCGCGGCAGGGCGGCGATGCCGTCGAGGACCGGCATGGCCAGGTCGAGCAGCACGAGGTCCGGCTCGGTGCGGACGACCTCGTCGATCGCCTCCGCGCCGTTGGACGCGGCGCCGACGATCACGAAGTCGGGTTCGGTCTCCAGCAACAGGCACAATAGGTCGCGCACCCCGTCCGCGTCGTCGACGACGACTACGCGCCGTGGAGCGGGCGGAGGCACCTGCTCCGCCGGAGCGGAACCACGGCCCACAGCGGAACCGCCGACCAGGCCGACGGCCTTCTCCCCGACGAGCCCGACGGTGTCGGCATCCACCGAACGGCCGGTATCCACCATTCTTTTGTACGCGCCCCGCCCGACCCCGCGCATCGTCATTCAGGATGGTTTCCGAGGATGACCCACGTTGGCCATCAGGCCGATACCCGCAGACCGTCGCGAAGCACCGCAGCCTGGACGCGGCCGCGATAGCACACCATGCGGGAATAGCCCGTCCGGACGAGCCCTCGGCGATTCCGCCGCTTTCCGCCAACACTTCCGTGGCAACACTCGCGTTTCCCAACAATAACCCAAGAAGGTCGGCATAATGTCTCGACGGAGGTGCGGTATGACGGGCGACTTCCACACGGCGATCGATCGGCCGACCACGAAGCGCGATGCCGATCGACTTCGCCTGCCGTTTGACAACTGAGAGTAATCAGTGAAACTGGATGTGTATGGGACTTTTGACCTCTAGTTTACTAGGGTGCGGCCTGGAGTAATCTGATCACTATCGGTGACTCTCTACTGGCCATCGGGCGGGCGACCGTCAGGCGGGCGAGCAGAGACAGCACACGACTGCTGAGCTTCCCTCCTCGGGAGGCGGGACCTTGCCACGCGGAAGGACGTCACAGATGCGGCAACGGAGCCGAGGCCGGCACGATGCAGCGACCGCCGAAGACCTGCTACCCGCTGAGGTCCGACGGCGGCGCTGTGAACGTGTCCTCTCTCGGGAGGAGCTCGCCCGACGCACCGGCTACAGCCGCCAGTACATCGGTCAGCTCGAACAGCCCAGCCGAGGCATCCCCTCCCGGCCGGTGATCGCCGCAGTCGACGCGGCGCTGGAGGCCGGGGGCGCCCTCATCGACCTGCGTGAGGCAGCCGTCGCCGCCCGGGCAGAACGCCTGCGTCGCCAGCCCGATCCGGAGCGGGAGTCCCGCCGCCGGGTTTCGGATCTGCTCGACCACCGCCGGTCGGACACCGAACTGGACTACCTCGATCGGTTGGTGGCCGATCTGATCGCCAAGGCCGACCGGCTCGATCCACAGGACGTCACCGCCCAGGTGCTGGAGCAGCAGAACGTCGTCGACAACCTGCTGCACACGCCCATGCTGCCGCACCAGCAGTTCCGGCTGTTCATGCTCGCGGGTCACCTGGCCGGGCTGCTCGCCATCTCCCTGTTGGACGTGGACGAGCTCGCGGGAGCCAGCACCTGCTGCCTCGAGGCGGCGGTGTTCACCGAGCTGACCGGTCAGGAAGGACTACGGGCCTGGACCCTCGCGGTCAACAGCCTCATCGACGCGGCCGCCCGGCAGGCCTGCGAGGGCAGCGAACCCGGCAGCGAACCCGGCACCGAACCCGGCATCGCGTCCGGCGACGGCCTCGGGGCCCCCGTGCCACCGGACCCACGGTCCGGGCCGCCAGGTGAACCCAGCGATCCAAGGTATGCTCTGGCCGGCGGGGATGACGCCGGTGGCGAGACGCTCGACGAGATGCTGATCGCGCCGGGCGGGCGAGCCACCCCGCCCCGGTTGGTCGCGCTGGTAAAGGGACGTATCGCGCGCTTCGCCACGGCGAGTACGCGCCGAGCGGTTCCGATTCCGCCGACCAGTATCTCTCACGCGTTCCGACCACCGGTCTGAGCGGCGGTCAGACGTCCGCGAAACGCAGTGCGCGCAGCGCCGGAACATCACCTCGCCGCGCGGCACGCCCGGCGAAGGCGATAATCCCCGCCTGCTGGCGCGCACCGAGCCGAAAGTCGAGAGTGGTGAAATACCGGGCCAGCGTGCCCGGGTCGAACACCTCAAAACGGGCCGCCCGCGCCGCGACCTCGTCCACATCACGCAGCGCCAGGTCGAGTCCGGAGCGGAACGCGCCGTGCACCTCCTTGACCACCCCGGGACGGCGTTCGGCGAAGGACCGTCGGGCGGCCCACACGGCGAACACCATGGGCAGGCCGGTCCACTCCCGCCAGGCGGCACCGAGATCGACGAGCCGGAGAGGATGGTCCGGACCGCCCCGCTCGGCATCGTAGGTCGCCCGTAGCGCGGCATCACCGATGATCACTGCGGCATCCGCCTCCCGCAGCATCGACGGCAGGTCCGGCGGCATCGTCACATACTCCGGTCGCAGGCCGTAGCGATCCTCCAGCAACATCCGGGCGAGCAGCACGCTGGTCCTGGACGTCGAGCCGAGCGCGACGGTCCGGATCTCCATGAGCGGCGCCGCCGTGCCCAGCACGACGGACAGGACCGGACCGTCGGAGCCGACCGCGAGGTCGGGCAGCACGACGAGCTCGTCGGCATGCCGGAGGTACTCCACCAGGCTGATCGGACCGATATCGAGATCGCCGGCGACCAGCGCGTCGTTCAGCCGGTCCGGGGTGTCCTTCGTCAGCTCGATGTCGAGCAGAGCACCGGAGTGGACCAGTCCCCAGTACAGCGGCAGGCAGTTCAGAAACTGGATGTGCCCCACCCGGGGACGGGCCTGGGTATCGCCATCGTTGTCCGCTCCGGCTCCGGTCAACGCCGTCCGCCCCGGCGCTCCTCCATGACCTCGATGACCACGCGGCGCTGGCGCAACGCCAGGGGATAGCTGAGCAGCCCGCTGAACACCACGGCCAGGGCGAAGGCCAGCAGCCCGCTCACCCCCAGCAGCAGGACCACGGCCAGCACCGCTCCGAAGAGCAGCACGCGTACCGCGAAGTACCGCAGGTTGATGCCAAGCAGGCCGCGCTCGCCCGCCTGGCCCGATCCGGTCGGCGAGTCAGGCATCGCCCCCTGTGGCCACGAAACCCGCTGTGGCCACGGAAGCCGCTGTAGCCACGGAACCAGCCGCCTACGCGGTTGCACCATCACGTCCTCCGTCTCTTCGTCGGCACCCAGCCAAGCCGGCGCAGCACGGTCGGGAAGAAGCCCAGCCCCAGGAAGACGACGAACAGACCCAGCAGGCCGGCGGCGCCGATCGGCAGACCGATCCAGTCGAGCACCACGTACCCGGCCACCCCCGGAAACAGGATCACCAGGAAGGCAAGCACAAAGATCGATCCGATGCCGGGCGCTCCGGGGGGCCGGACAGGCCCGGGACTCCCGGGCGCCGGCGACTCCTCGGATCCGCGGGCCGGCCCCGGCCCGTCCCCGGTGCCCATCCGGTCCACCGGTCAGGCGTCGATCGAGGTCGGGACGTCACGCCGAGCCGGGTCGGGACCGTCGTAGACACGGATCTCCCGGTAGCGGGTGTCCCGCTCGACCGGGCGGAAGCCGGCGTCGCGGATGATTGCGAGCAGATCCTCGCGGGTCATGGTGTGCGGCGTCCCGAACCGGTCCGCATCGTGCGTGATCTTGTACTCGACAACGGAACCGTCGAGGTCGTCAGCGCCGAAGTTCAACGCGAGCTGCGCCGTGGTGAGGCCGTGCATCACCCAGAAGCACTTGATGTGATCCACGTTGTCGAACAGCAGCCGGGAGACGGCAAACGTCTTCAACGCCTCGACCCCCGTCGCCATCGGCTGGTTCATCAACCGGTTGCGCGGGTCACCGGCGGCGTCGTGCTGGAAGCGCAGCGGGATGAAGACCGTGAACCCGCCCGTGGAATCCTGCAGCTCACGCAGCCGCAGCACGTGGTCCACCCGGTGCCGGGGCTCCTCAATGTGCCCGTACAGCATCGTGCACGGGGTGCGCAGGCCCTTGGCGTGGGCGAGCCGGTGGATGCGCGACCAATCCTCCCAGTGCGTCTCGTGACCGACGATCTTCTGGCGGACCTCCCAGTCGAAGATCTCCGCACCGCCGCCGGTGAGCGACTCGAGTCCCGCATCGATGAGCTCGTCGAGAATCTCGTCGGCGGACAGGCCGCTGATCTTCTCGAACCAGTGGATCTCGGTAGCGGTGAACGCCTTCAACGCGACGCCGGGCAGCGCCTTGCCTAGCTCCCGCAGCGAGCGCGGATAGTAGCGCCAGGGCAGCGTCGGATGCAGACCGTTGACGATGTGCAGCTCGGTGATCCCGGCCGGCTCCATCTCCTTCGCCAGCCGGACAGCTTCCTCGATGCGCATGGTGTAAGCATCGGACTCACCGGGCTTGCGCTGGAACGAGCAGTACGCGCAGGACGCCGAGCAGACGTTCGTCAGGTTCAGATGCCGGTTGACGTTGAAAAAGGTCTTGTCGCCGTTCTTTCTGGTACGAACCTCGTGGGCGAGACCGCCCAACCAGACGAGGTCGTCGCTGGCGTACAGCGCCTCCCCGTCGGCACGGCTCAGCCTCTCGCCGACGGAAACCTTGGCCTCGATCTCCCGCTTGAGCCCAGCATCCATGCCTTCTAGCCTAGCCCGCAGCTCTCAGCGTCCTCGGAGGCGAGCACAGCTACCCGGTCACAGCCGCCCCGCGATCCGGCGGGGCATCCGGATTACTCGCGGCTACCCGCCGTTCCCGGTGTTCCCGCCGTTCCCGGTGTTCCCGGCATCCGGGCGCTGAGCGGCCCGCTGTGCGGCCCTGCGCTGCATCCGCCCGAGCGGCCAGGTCAGCAGTCCGGCGACGGCGAACCCAATGAGCAGCGCCATCAGCAGGTTCAGCCCCACGGTCACCAGGATTACGGTGATCACGGCGAGGGCGACGACGCGGGTCAGGAAGTACGGCAGTTGCGCACGCAGGTTCACGTCCTGCGGCGCGGGCCGCTCGGCGCGAGTGGGACGACCCGGCCGCGCCGAGGCGCCGCGGCCCCCCGCCGAGGCGGGTCTGCGTGCCGTGGCCCCGTCCACCCCGCCGGTTCCGCGGCCCCGGTTCCTCACCGGTCCGCGCCCACCCGTGGCCATATCGTCCTCATCCCGCCGGCACCGCGGCCCCGGTCGGGGCCTGTTCCCGACAACTGTGCCTGTCCGGGCGGGGCCTGCGCCAGGGGGAACAGGCGTCACCCGGCCGGTGGCGCCGCCTCGACGTCCGCCAGGTCACGGCGGCCCGGCAGGTCACAGCGGGCGCCGCCGAGCTCGCCGGTCCAACGCCGGAAGAGCGTGTGCGGCACGTCGGCGGCGTCGAGCACCCGCCCGGCCACGAAGTCGACGAGATCGCCGGCCGTCCGTACGCCCGCGTAAAATCCCGGGCTCGCCGCGGCCACCACCGCCCCGGCGTCGTGCAGGTCCAACATGTGGCGCAGCGTCGCGCGGGTGTAGGGCATCTCCCGCGGGACGACGATCAGACGGCGGCCTTCCTTGAGCGTGACATCCGCCGACCGCTGCAACAGATCCTTGGACAATCCCAGGGTGATGCCGGCTAGGCAGGCCGTGCTCGCCGGGACGACGATCATCCCGCGGGTCGGGTACGAACCGCTGCTCGTCGGCGCCCCCAGATCACCCGGGGCATGTACCTCGACGAGGGTGGACACCGTATCGGCCAGCGCGTCACGATCGGCCCGCCGCGCCGACACACCCTCTGGAGGTGACACCCCGCCCAGGGGCATGGACAACCACGTGACCAGGGCTTTCGCCCAGGCGGAGTCACGCCAGGCGATGCCCGTCTCATCGAGCAGGGTCAGGCGGGCCGCGCGGGACAGCACCAGATCGACTGGCAGCCGGGCGGCCAGCAGGCCACGCAGCACCGCGGCCGCGTAGGGGGTTCCACTGGCGCCGCTCACCCCGACCACCCACGGCAGGCGCGGTCCGGCCTCCTCCTCGGGGGCACTGAAAACATCGGCCATGACGAATCCGACGCTCAGACGGCCAGGCCACGGCTGGCGAGATCGACGACGGCGAAGAGGAACAGGACGATGCCGACGAATCCGTTCGCGGTGAGGAAGGCCCGGTTGACCCGCGACAGGTCGTTCGGGGACACAATGGCGTGCTCATAGCAGAATGCCGCCGCCGTCAGCACGAGCCCGGCCCACCACCACGCACCAGCGTTGTCCAGCAGCCCGTAGACGATGAACAACGCAAAGGTGATCATATGCGTAACCGTGGAGCCAATGAGCGCGGCCCGCACCCCGAACCGGGCCGGCACCGCACGCACGCCGATGCGCCGGTCGACCTCGGCATCCTGGCAGGCGTAGATCACGTCGAAGCCGCCGATCCAGCTACCGACCGCGAGGCCGAGCACCAGTGCGGCCCAGGACCACTCGCCGGTGACCGCGATCCACGCGCCGACCGGGGCCACCGCCTGGGCGATGCCGAGCACGGCGTGCGGGAAGTCGGTGAACCGTTTCGCGTAGGGGTAGACGACGAGCGGCGCGACGGCGACCGGCGCGAGCAGCAGGCAGAGCCAGGACAGGGCCGCGGCGGCGGTGAGGAAGACGGCGAGCGCGACCGCGGCGCCGACGACCGCCGTGCGCACCGAGACCACGCCGGTGACCAGCTCTCGGTTCGCCGTCCTCGGATTACGGGCGTCGATCGCGCGATCGATGACCCGGTTTGCGGCCATGGCGAAGGTTCGGGCCGCGACCATCGCCACGCTGACGAGGGCGAGGTCCGACCAGTGCACCGACCGGGAATCCGCGAACGAGGCGGCGAGCGCCGCGATGTAGGCGAACGGCAGCGCGAAGACCGAGTGCTCGATGACGACGAGCCGCAGGAACGCCCGTACCCGGCCGGCGGCGTGTCCCGGGCCGGCTCCCGACCCTCGCCCGACCGGCTCCGACGCGCCCGGCACCCACGCGGCGTCACTCACCGCAATCACCACTCCTTGTTCCTTGCCTATCCAGAGGCCCTAGCGTCCTTTTTGTCCCTCTGGATAGGCAAGGAACAAGGAGGACGGTCACAGTCCATACTCCTTCCATCGGCGGGTGACCCGTTCGCGGACCGCCTCGTCCATGACGATCTCCTCCGGCCAGCCGCCGTTGCGCCGGTAACCCTCGCTCGGTAGCTTGCGGGTCGCGTCCACACCAACCTTGCCGCCCCAGAACTGCTCGTAGGCGGCGTGGTCGAGATGGTCCACCGGCCCGATGGTCGTGATCAGGTCGTGGGCATAGTCGACGTTGCCGAAGGCGCGCCAGGCGACCTCGTGGTAGTCGTGCACGTCGCAGTCGGCGTCGACGACCACGATCAGCTTCGACAACGACAGCAGCCCGGCCCCCCAGACCGCGTTCATCACCTTCTGCGCGTGCTTCGGATAACGCTTCTCGATGGAGACGATGCAGCAGTTGTGGAACACCCCCGCCTCAGGCAGGTCATAATCGACGATCTCGGTGATCATCATCCTGACCAGCGGCAGGAAGATCCGTTCGGTGGCCTTGCCCATCGGACCGTCCTCCTGCGGCGGCCGACCGACCACGATCGTCTGGAACACCGGGTCACGCTGCGTCGTCATCACGTCGACGTGCAGCGCCGGGAACGGTTCGACGGGGGTGTAGAAGCCGGTGTGGTCGCCGAACGGCCCCTCGGGCAGCCGCTCCCCCGGCTCGAGCCAGCCCTCGAGCACCACTTGTGCGTTCGCGGGCACCCGCAGCGGGACGGAGAGGCAGTCGATCATCTCCACCCGCTCGCCGCGCAGGTAACCGGCGAACAGGTACTCGTCGAGGTCGGTGGGCAGTGGCGCGGACGCGGCGTAGGTGACCGCCGGGTCGCACCCGAACGCGATCGCGACCGGCAGCCGCTCCCCACGCCGCTCGGCGACCGCGTGATGCGCGTTGGAGTCCTTGTGGATCTGCCAGTGCATGCCGACGGTGCGTGCGTCGTGGCGTTGCAACCGGTACATCCCGAGGTTGCGCGCCCCGGTCTCGGGGTGCTTCGTGTGCGTCAGACCGAGGTTGAGGAAGGCCCCGCCGTCGTTCGGCCAGGCGTGCACCCCCGGCAGCCGGAACAGGTCGACGTCCGGACCCTTGAGAATGACGTCCTGGCAGGGCGCGGTCCGGACCCGGCGGGGCGGGATCGAGGCGAGCGACGCCGCCTTGCCGAACGCCTCGCGCAACCCGGACAGGCCGATCGGCAGCTGCGGGCGCAGCAGCGCGCCGAGCCGTTCACCGATGTCGTCCAGCGCCTCGACGCCGAGCGCGGCAGCCATCCGCTCCTCGGTGCCGAACACGTTGATCGCCAGCGGCATGTCGGCGCCGGCCGGGGACTCGAACAGCAGAGCCGGCCCGCGCTCCCGTACCACCCGGGTCACGATCTCGGTGACCTCGAGACGCGGGTCGACGGGTACGGTGACGCGGCGCAGATCCTTCCGCCTTTCGAGATGAGCAAGGAACGCACGCAGATCCGCCCAGGCCATGACCTCCATCCTCGCAGTCGCCACGGGTGGATGCCCGACCGCCCACAGGTGGTCACGATCCCAGTTCAACACGTCACGCCACGGGCACGACCGCGTCGGATAACGGACCGGAGGGACGAGGAGTCGGCGCGGAAGGCACACTAGAGGTACACGGGCCGGCCATCACCACGACATGTACGTCCGCCGCAGGCCATAGCGGACGGTACGTGCTCGCCTGACCCATCTGGTGGGGTCGCCCGTCCGTGACGCCACCCGTCCGTGACGTCGCCACGGGTCGGGGATTTCGCCACGGTCGGGGATTTCGCCACGGTCGGGGATTTCGCCACGGTCGGGGGTTTCGCCACGGGTCGGGATTAGATGCCCGCGGATCGGATGTTCCATACCTGACAGGTCACGACGAACATAACGATCAAGAAAAGCAGGAAGGAGCGACCGGCCGGTGCTGGGCCTCGCGCTGACGTTTGTGATCATTGGTGTTTGGGCTTACGCGATCATCGATGTCTTCGGGACACCCCCCGAGGAGGTTCGGATCATGCCCAAACTCGCGTGGATCGTAGCAGTGATCTTCCTTGGTATCTTCGGCACCGCCGGATGGTTCTTCTTCGGTCGGCCTCGCGCGAACAGCGCCGGCGAGCGACCGCTGCGCCGGCCGGTCTCCGACCACCCGGCCTTCGGGCAACGATCGTCCTGGGGCGTCGACAGCCGGCGTGATGGCGGCTTCAACCGGTACAGCGCACGGACGGGCACCCGCCGGGCCGCCGTCCGGCCGAAGGGTCCCGACGACGACCCGGACTTCATGCGGGAACTGTCCGCCCGGATCCGCAAGGGCGAGGCCGGACCGCCGCCGTCGTCGTCCCACGGCTGAGCCGCCTGGACGCGGGGGATCCAGGGGCACGAACCCGCGGCTGACCGGCTCCGCGCACCGGGACGAGCGGCGGTCCGTCGTTCCGGTACGCGGCCGAGCGGGGTGTTCTCCGCAGGCTGCAGGTAACCCGCCCGTTCTCCCCGACGGGGCCAGACCGGGACCAGGGACCAGCAGCCGCGGGGAGGGTCAGATGCCGGCGTAGGAGTGCAGCCCCGAGATGATCAGATTCACCAGGTAGTAGTCCACGAACAGGGCGCTGAAGGCCAGCAGCGAGATCGTCGCGGCCCGCCGCCCACGCCATCCAGCCGTCGCGCGGGCGTGCAGGTAGGCGGCGTAGCAGACCCAGGTGATGAACGACCACGTCTCCTTGGGGTCCCACCCCCAGTAGCGGCCCCATGCCGCCTCCGCCCAGATCGCCCCGGCAATGATCGCGAAGGTCCAGATCGGGAACGCGAACGCGATGACCCGGTAGGACAGTGTGTCGAGCGCCGTTGACGACGGCAGGCGCATGACGATGCCGCCCCGGCGCTGCATGGCCCGGCTCGCGTCAGCCCGTCCGGCCGCGACCTCGGCCAGCCGGTTTTCCCAACGCTCCTTGATGAGGAACAACACCGTGGTCACGGCGGAGACCAGGAATACCCCGCTGGCGACGATCGCACCGACCACATGGATCTTGAGCCAGTACGAGTTGAGCGCGGGCACCAGCGGTCCCGCGGCGACATAGAGCACGGTGCCGGCGAAACCGAGCGAGAGCACGACCGGCAGCATGACGAAGACGCCCAGCCACCGGACCGGCTGCCGGATCATCAGGCCGAGAAACGTCGTGACCGCGATCAGACAGATCATCGACGAGAACTCGTACATGTTGCCCCAGGGCACCCGCTCCGCCGCGAGGCCACGAGTGATGACGGACCCCAGGTGCAGCGTCCAGCCGACGACCGTCAGCGCGACGGCGATCCGCCCGATCCGCCGGGCACGCGCGGGAACCGCCACGTCGCCGTCGTTACCGGCGGCCAGCGTGTGCGCGGCGTTCGCCCGCCGCCGGACAGCTTCGCTCTCCCGGGCCCGGGCCGCCGCGAGGGCCACGGCGGCGGGGTCGGACGGGTCGATCGGGGTCGCGGCCCCGTCGGTCGGGCCGGCCG
>NZ_CDWRCL010000019.1:25584-33337 GCF_977927575.1 Frankia sp. CcCS3 | reverse complement strand
TCCTAACACCGTGCAGGCGGCCGCACCGCACCCCGCCTACCAAGCACATGAAAGACCGATTTTCGGGAGAAAAATACTGGATATTGCTTTCTCTGCAATTTTTGCCCTCTCCGGCGAGCAGGGCTAAGCGGATTATGATTCTGAGCTCATGCCCCAGCGGCATATACTTGCCCCAGGTCACACGGTTAAAGGTGCGGGAAGGTGCGTCACGCCGGATCGGTCAAGACCGTCTCGGCGAGCCGGACGGGCCTCGGGGGTTCGCCTCAACGGTGGGGAGGGAGCCTCGCTCGAGCGGGTGCGCGAGCGGTTCTTCACCGCTGGGATCTCAGCTGAGACCAGCGAGCCCGGTGGGGTGCGGGATCCGATCCGCGAGTCGTGGATGCGGTCGCGGCGGTGGGCGGTGGCCGCGGACAGCCCCGAGCCCCTCCCCGCCGCGTCGGACCTCGACGCACCTGTCGTGCGCGCGGCCGAACCGGTCCTGTGCCAGCTCGCCGACCGCCTGGCCAGGCAGGCCGTCAGCGCGATCGTCACCGACGCGAACGGTCTGGTGCTCGTGCGGTGCACCGGCGACGCCGCGTTCGAACGCCGGCTGGACCGTATATCGCTGGTGCCCGGATTTAGTTTCGCCGAGCGGTTTGTCGGCACCAACGGCATCGGCACCGCTCTCGAGGAGCACAGGCCGGCGCACGTGTTCGGTCAGGAGCACTACGCGGAGCCCCTCGGCGAGTTCGCCTGTGCCGGTGTTCCCCTGCGTGATCCGGCGACGGGGCAGACGCTCGGCCTGTTCGATCTCACCTGTCCGCGCCGGGATGCCGGGCCGCTGCTGACGGCCACGGCGGGCATGGTCGCCAACCAGATTCAGGATGCCTTGCTCCTCGCCGCGCCGGGGCACGACCGGGAACTGATCTCGCTTCGCGAGGCCGACGCGGCGGAGTTGCGCAGGCTGCTGATGGCGGAGCGCCAGCGGCGGGAACTGGCCGAGACGATGCACCGGGTCGTCGTCGAGACCACCAGGGCGGTGACTCCCCCGGAGATCGTCATGACGGCGGCCGCCACGCAGCTTCCGTGCGAGGCGGCGTGGGCGCTCGCCCGGGAGCCGTGCGGAACGTTGCGGGTCGTGGCGGTCTACGGCCAGGTGGATAGCCGGGCGGTCGGGGCGATGGTCGTCCCGCTCCCGGCCTCCCCGCTGCTGCTGGCGTTCCATGGTGGTGGGATGATCGGGCCGCACCGGACGTTGCCGGAGGTGCTCCCCGGCCAGCGGTACCCGGTGGGCAGTTGGCTGGCCGTGCCGGCCCTGTGCCGGCCGGCCCTCACCGTCGTTGTTCTGATCGCCTCGCGGGCCGCTGGTGGCTACAACCCCAGGCAGGCTCGTCTGGCTTATGCCGTGCTGGGCCAGGCGGCGACGGCCTGTGAGAATGGCTACCTGTTCGAGGAGACGCAGCGGCTCGCGGAGAGTGATCCGCTGACGGGGTTGGCGAATCGGCGTCACTTCTTCGACGAGGCCGATGCTCTGGCTCGCAGGCATCTGCACACTGCGCGGCCGCTGGCCGCCTTCACGATCGATATTGATCATTTCAAGCAGGTCAATGACGGTCATGGCCATGCTGTGGGAGATACGGTTCTTGCCGAGGTCGCTAGACGCGTGCAGGGTACGTTGCGTCCGCAGGACATCGTCGGCCGTATCGGTGGCGAGGAGTTCGCGGCCGTGCTGGGCTGCCCGGCTGCGACGGCGAGTGTTCTCGCCGAGCGGCTTCGGCAGGCTATCGGGGCGAGCCCGGTGGCTACCGCCGACGGTCCGCTCCCGGTCACCGTCAGCGTGGGGGTGGCGATGCTGAACCCGGACGATTCCGGGCATGGCGACCTGCTCATCCGCGCCGGCGCGGCCCTCTACCAGGCAAAGCACGCCGGCCGGGACCGGGTCGCGACCGCGCAGCCATGATGGGCTTCTCATGTCAGGCGGGTCGACGACACCTGCGGTCACTCCGAGGATTCTGTCCGCGGATCGCCGTCACTCGGCCGGCCGGCTGTCGGCCTGGTCGACCCAGAACTCGTAGGCGGCGCGGCACACCGCGAGGGTGGCGTGGCCGATCGCCCGCGGGAGCAGCGCGGTCAGCGCAGGCCGGAGCGCACGAACGCGTCGACGACCTGGCGCTGCAGGACCAGGTAGAGGGCGAAGACGGGCAGGCAGGCGAGGCCGGACCCGGCCATCAGGGCGCCCCAGTTGTCGCCCTCGAGGGTCAGGAAGCCGCGGATACCCAGCTGGATGACGGAGTTCGCCCGCTGCAGCGCCAGCGCCGGCCAGAAGTACTCGTTCCAGGCGGTGATGAACAGCAGGATCGACAGCGACGCCAGCGCCGGGCGCAGGTTCGGCACGACGACCGTCCACAATGTGGACCACGATCCCCGCCCGTCGATGCGGGCCGCGTCGAGCAGTTCCCGGGGGAAGGCCTGCATGTGCTGGCGGAGCATGAGCACCGCCAGCGCCGAGCACAGGTTCGGCACGATGACGCCGGCCAGTGTGTTCAGCAGGCCCAGGTTTGACAGCACCAGGTAGTTCGAGATCATCGTTACCTGGAACGGGATCAGCCAGGTGGCCACGAACGCCAGGTAGAACAGGGTCCTGCCGCGGAACTCCCAGGCGGCGAAGGCGTAGGCGGCGAGCAGGGACATCATGAGCTGGCCGGCGGCGGTGACGGCGGCGATCGTGAAGGTGTTGGCGAGTAGCACGCCGATGTCGAGACTGTCGAAGACGTAGCGGTAGTTCGCCAGGCTCAGCGGCCAGGGCAGGAGCGACTGGTCGAAGATGTCGTCTGGCCGGCGGAAGGAGGTGGCGAACATCCAGTACACCGGGAACAGGTTGATCAGGCTCAGCAGGGCCAGCATCAGATGGCTGGCCGCGGTCCGCCAGTGGGGTATCCGCGGTATCCGCATGCTGCTCATCGTGTTCGCATCCTTGGATCGAGGGACCGGGGCGCGTCGAGAAATCCGGTCGCCGAGGGTCCGAGTCAGTTGTCAGCGAAGCTGTACCGGTCGGCCAGTTTGACCAGCACCGCCGC
The DNA here is from genome assembly GCF_977927575.1 of Frankia sp. CcCS3. Lineage (NCBI taxonomy): Bacteria > Bacillati > Actinomycetota > Actinomycetes > Frankiales > Frankiaceae > Frankia > Frankia sp. CcCS3. Next base: position 30,281 of record NZ_CDWRCL010000019.1, on the reverse strand, counting down.
CACCGCCGCGAAGACGAGGAAGAACGCGATGCCCGCCGCGGAGGCCAGGCCGGAGTCCAGGCTGCGGAAACCGAACTGCCAGAGCAGGTAATAGATGTTGGTTGAGGAGTCGGCGGGGCCGCCCTGGGTGAGCACGTCGAGCAGCGGGAACGTCCACTGCCCCGACAGCAGCACGGTCATCAGCAGCATGAACAGCAGAGTCGAGCGCAGCATCGGCAGGGTCACCCACCGGGTGACCTGCCAGCGCGACGCTCCGTCCATCTCGGCGGCCTCGGCGTAATCACTGCTGAGGCCGGTGAGTCCGGCGGAGATGACGAGGGTGGCGAAGCCGAGGATCTGCCACGCGCAGATCGCCAGGATGGCGATCAGCGCCGTCCGCTCCTCCCGCAGCCAGCTGTAGGCACCGAACCCGAGGGTGTGGTTCACCACCCCTCTGGAGTCCAGCAACCAGCGCCAGACCGCGGCGGCGGGGACCGGCGCGACCAGTATCGGCAGAAAGACCAGCGCCCGGTAGACGGTGCGCGATCGACCGCCCAGGTCCCGGATGGCCAGCGCGATGGCGGTGGGCAGAACGATGGCGAACGGAATCAGGCCGAGGATGTACCACAGCGTGTTCTTCGCGGCGCCCCGGAGCTGCGGAAGGGTGAGGACCAGCCGGTAATTGTCCAGAGCGACGTAGGTCCGTGGCGAATTCGGCAGCAGGTTCCAGTGGTAGAAGGACAGCTGGACGGCCTCGATGATCGGCTTGTAGGTCCATAGCACCAGGCTGGCCACTCCGGGCAGCAGGTACAGGTAGGGCGGGGTGGCAGCGAGCATCCGCCGGGCCAGCGATGGCCGGGCGGCCCGCACCGGCACGCGTGACGCGGTGTTGGCGGGGGAGGCGGTGTTGGCGGGGAGTGCGGCACCGGCGGAAACTGCGGCACCGGCGGGGATCGTGGTGCCGGCTGCCCCCGGGATGGCGATTTCGACGAATACGGTTCGGAAACATCCTTTCCGGAGGCGCGGGAAGGGCCGACGTACTGGACGAGGGTCGGTGCCGGACGGGGGTCGGTGCCGGACGGAGTCAGTGATAATCCGCCGCGAGCCGGACGACCTCGTCGAGGGCCATGTCGTAGACCACCTCGGTGGTGGCGATCGGTACCGCGGTGGCGACGGCCCCCTCGGGGTAGACGTCGATCCGGGTGTACTCGCCCCCGACCAGGCCGGTTATCCGGTCGGCTGGGCCGAGGGCGCGTAGCCGGTAGGCGGTGGCACCCGCCACCCAGACCGGAACGCCGCTGAGCACGCCCGCGGACGCGTGGTGGGCGTGACCGGCCAGCACGATCTTCGCGTCGCTGCCGGCGAGCACGTCGGCGAGGTTCTGCGGCTCGGCGAGTAGGAGCGAGTTCACCATCGCGAGCGGGGACGGCACGGGTGGGTGATGCAGGGCGAGGATGGTCCCGTCGGGGGCCGCGGTGGCCAGCTCGTCGGCGAGCCAGCGCAGCTGGGCGGTGCTCAGGAAGCCGCTGTGCTCGCCCGGTTCGGTGGTGTCGAGCATGATGATCCGCAGGTCACCGACCCAGTGCACGTAGTCGTGAGCCTCCACCGTGGGTTCCGCGCCGAGCAGTCCCTCCCGGAACGGGCCACGCGAGTCGTGGTTGCCGACGCCGTAGAGCACGGGCGTGCCCAAGCGCGCCGCCACCGGTTCGACCAGGTCACGCAACCGCTGGTAGGCCAGCAGATCACCGCGGTCGGCGAGGTCACCGGTGAGCAGCAGGGCACCGATCTTCAGCGTGGACGCCTCGATCTGGTCGAGCACGGTGCGGAGCGCGGCGTACGTGTCGACCTTGCCGCGCATCAGCTCACCCTCGCGGACGATGTGGGTGTCACTGATCTGGATCAGGCTGTGGGTGGGCGTGTGCGCGGTTGGGTCCAAGAGTATCGGCATGGACGTCCTTCGGAGCGGGAGGGGATGGCTTCAGGGCGGACGGGGTTCAGGGCGGACGGGGTGGCGCCTGGGGTGAGCCGCAGGCCCGAGGGGGAGGGACTCCGGGCCTGCGGCTCACTGGCTGGGGTTCAGCCCGCGGTCGCCGGACCGGAATCCGGCCCGGCGTCGGAGGCCTCCGCCGGCACGAGCAGGGCCTCGACGAGGCGGTCCAGCGCGTGCGCCGTCGCCCCGTGCGCGAGCAGGTAGGTGTGGGTGTCCCCGTGCCGGGCGTGGATACGGCCCAGCGCGTGCAGGATGAGGTCGGGCGGGCTTGCCATCAGCGAGGCCGGCAGCTCCTCGCCATCGGTGGACATCAGGGCGGAGATCCGCTGGACGGCCGCCGCAGCCTCGTCCCGCAGGAAGTACGAGGTCAGCGCGAAGTCCTGCGCGATCACCTCGGCTGGCACCCCGGCGAGGTCCAGCGCCAGAGCGATGACCAGACCGGTGCGGTCCTTGCCGGCGCTGCAGTGCACGATCGCGGGCAGTGCCCCCGGTGCGGCGAGCGCGAGCATGGCCGCGGTGAGGCGGTCCCCTCGATGATCGACGACGTGGTCGTAGAGGCTACGCAGATCGCCGGCCGTCTGGTGCCGGTCGACCGGCAGGGTGTAGACGGGCACCCGCCGATGCGTCGCGGCGAGCCGGCCGAGCTGGTCCGGATCGTGCGCCACCTCGGTGTCCTCGCGCAGGTCGATGACCGTGCGCAGCCCGATCTGCGCGAGGATGGCCTGCCCACGGCCGTCGAGCCCGCGTAGCGTGCCCGAGCGCAGCAGCGTGCGCCAGCGCAGGGAGCGTCCGTGCACAGTCGGGTAGCCGCCGACGTCGCGCAGGTTGATCGTGCCCGGCAGCGACAGGGCGCGCCGCGCCTGCGGCGCCCCGCCGTCGCCGGCGCCCGGGGCGGTCCCGGTGCTCGCTGCGGTGGCCGTGCTCCCAGTGCTCACGGTGCTCACGGTGCTTACGACGGGCACGGCGGTCACTTCCGGGGCAGGAAGCTGGTGGCCTGCTTCTGCGCGTCGGCCAGGGTGGATGCGGGGTCCTTGCCGGTGAAGACGGCGCTTTCGACCGCGGTCATCATCGTGTCGGAGATCTGGAGGTAGTTGTCACCCGGGAAGGACTCCCACGGCTCGATCCGGGTGAGCTGGTCGAGGTTCGGCTTGATGAGCGGGTTCGCCTTCGCCCAGGCCTGCAGGTACTTCGGGTCGTCGATCAGGCCGGTCCGTAGTGGCAGGTAGCCGATCTTTGAGGAGATCTCGGTGTAGGCGCGGTTGCTGGTGAGGAACTTGGTCAGTTCCCAGGCGGCGCGCTGCTTGGCCGGGTCTTTACTGAAGATCGCCAGTGCCGCTCCCGAGTTGGTGGGGATGACCGGCTTCGAGCCGAACGCGGGTTCCTGGGCGGCGTCGAGCTCCCAGTTGTTCGCCTTGGCGCCGGCCATGAACATCCCCTGCAGGGAGCTGCTTTCGAGCAGCATCCCGGCCTGGCCGGTGCTGAACGCCTTGACCTGCTGCTTCTGGTCGAGGTTCGGCATCACGCCGCTGCGTGCCAGGTCGGCGGCCATCGACACCGCCTCGACGCCCGGCGGGTCGGCGAAGGACAGCTTGGTGCCGTCGGTAGAGATCACCCGGCCACCGGCTGACCGTACCAAGCTCTGGAAACACCAGTCCCCGACCTTCGTCAGACAGTCGATGAGGACCCCGTCCTTGCCGGTCTTCGCCTTGATGGCGAGCGCCGCGGTCTTTACCTCCGCCCAGGTCTTCGGCGGCTTGGCCGGGTCGAGGCCGGCCTGGGTGAACAGGGTCTTGTTCAGCCAGAGAACCGGGGTGGAGAAGACGTACGGGACGGCGTAGGTCTTGCCGTCGACATCGCCGAGGGTGCGGGCTTTCGGGGCGAACGGGTGTTCGCCGCCGAAGTTCGCCTGAACGGCCTCCCGCCCGACCAGTGTGTCGAGCGGCTGGGCGCCGAGGCTGCCGGAGGCGAAGCGCAGCGCGTTGAAGGTGATCTGGGCGACGTCCGGGGGGCTGCCCGCCAGCACCTGGTTCTTGATGCTGGTGACGTAGTCGCCGCTGTTCGCGCTGCCGGCCAGGTTCTGCGGCGGCTGGCCCTTGACGGTGATGTTGGGATGCGCCGCCTGGAAGTCGCGGAGCAGCCCCTCGATCACCGGCTTCCACGTCCCGACGTTCGCGAGGTTGTAGCTCTCGAAGACGATCGAGACCTTCTGGTCCGGGGAGCGTTCGGGGATCGTGCTGGCGTTCGCGGCCGCGTTCGTGGGTGTGGGCGAGGACGTCGCACACGCGGAGGCGAGCGCCGCAAGCAACGCGAGGCCAGCTGCGGCACGCAGCAGGCGTGGTCGAGCCACGGGGATGCTCCTTGGGATCAACGGGACGTTGGGATCAATAGACCGACGGGACCGACGGGACCGACGGAATCGATGGGATGGCGGACGGACCGGATCGCGGTGATCTGGTCCGGTTGGGTCTGGTCGCCCCTCAGACCGCGGCGGGCGCGGCCGAAGCGGGGGAGGGGGACGCGGCGAGCGCGCCGGGCACGGGGATGGTCAGGGATTCCCGGGAATCCGGTGGCCGCCAGGCGAGCCGACGTCCGCTCGCCCGAGCGAACAGGTGCACCCGTGAGACGTCGATGGTGAGTCGGGCCCGGTCACCGGCGGCCAGTCCGATCGGGCGGGGGCCACGCAGCGCGACAGCCTGACCGTGGACGTCGCACCAGGCCACCTCCTCGC
>NZ_CDWRCL010000019.1:18214-24977 GCF_977927575.1 Frankia sp. CcCS3 | reverse complement strand
TGCCGAGGTTCTCGACCGTGGTCACGACACCTTCGATCTGCGCGGTCAACCCGGGTGATGCCGTCAACCCGGGTGATGCCGACGATGTCTCGGCCGGGCCGGGCAACTCGGCCGGGCCGGGCAACAGCGCCAGGTTCTCGGGTCGCACACCGACGATGACGTCGCGGGGTTCGTCGAAGCCCGGCCACAGCGGGATGCGTAGCCCGTCCGCGCGGACCGCCAGCAGGTCGCCGTCGGCCTCCACCCGGGCCTCGATCAGGTTCATCGGCGGTGCGCCGAGGAAGCCGGCGACGAACACCGAGGCCGGCGTGTCGTAGACCTCGGTCGGGCTGCCCACCTGTTCCACGCGGCCGCCGTTGAGCAGGACCACGCGGGTCGCCATCGACATGGCCTCCACCTGGTCGTGGGTGACGTAGATGAAGGTTCGGCCCAGCCGGCGGTGCAGTCCGGCGAGCTCGGTGCGGGTCGCGGTGCGCAGTTTCGCGTCGAGGTTCGAGAGGGGCTCGTCCATGAGGAACGCCTGGGGGTCACGGACCAGCGCACGGCCGAGCGCCACCTGTTGGCGCTGCCCGCCGGATAGCTCACGGGGGCGCCGGTGGAGCAGCCCGCCGAGTTCGAGCTGGTCGGCGACCTCGCGGACGCGCCGGGCGATCTCCGCCTTGGGGCGGCGCGCGGCCCGCAGCGGAAACCCGATGTTGCGCTCGACCGTCAGGTGCGGGTACAGCGCGTAGCTCTGGAAGACCATGGCGAGGTCGCGCCGTCGGGCGGGGACATGGGTGATGTCGCGGTCGCCGAGCATGATGCGCCCCTCGCTCGGCTCCAGCAGGCCGGCGATCATGCGCAGCAGCGTGGTCTTCCCGCAGCCGCTCGGTCCCAGTAGAACGAGGGAGTCACCGTCCGCCACGTCGAGGGAGACGTCGTCCACCGCACGGACGTTTCCGAAGCGCCTCGTGAGGCCCTCGATCCGGATTTCTGCCACCCAGCACCCCGTGTACGTCTGTTCCAGAAGTGCGCCTGCCCCCTGGCTCCTCGTTACAGAGGCAGTCTCGGGTACCTAGATGAATGGTCCATGACGGTCGGGAAACGGGGGACAGTCACTTACCGCAACGAATCTCCGGCCAAGCGCCTTGCCGGTGGGACGCTTTCGTAGCTGTCCGAGCGCCCCTTGGCGCGCGTCCCCTGACCCGACTGACCCGACCGGTCATCGGTCAGAACTCGTAGGGATCGGCGGCTCCGCGGCCGGGATCCGCCGCGGGCCGCCGCGGGCCGTCCTCCGCCCGCACGGAGTGGCCCTGGACGTCCCGCATGACGGTCCCGGCCAGCAGCGGGTTGTCCGTGCGGCGCAGGCCGACCGCGAGCTGCAGGGCGTTGAGCAGCAGCAGGGAGGCCAGCCGGCTTGCGATCATGTCCGAGCTGATGGGCCAGTCGGGCGACCCCACCACGAGGCTGATGTCGGCGATCTCGGCCAGGGGCCCGGCCGTGTAGCTGGTGATGCCGATGACGGCGGCGCCCGCGGTCCGGGCCGCCTCCGCGGCCCGCAGACTCGGCTCGTTCGCCCCGCTGCTCGTGATGACCAGGCAGACGTCCGAGGGCGCGAGCAGGCGGGCGGTGAGTTCCTGGGCGATCGAGTCGCCCGGCGCCTCGGCCGGCCGGCCCATGCTGAGGAAGCGCAACGCCGCGTCCTGGGCGACCGGAGCCGATCCGCCGTTGCCGATGACGAGCAGTCGGTTGGCCCGGTCCAGCAGGTCCACGGCGGGCGCGAGACGGGACCGGTCCAGCGGGCCGAGCGCGTCGGCGAGCACCGCGGTCGCCGCGCCGAAGACGGTGTCCACCAGGCGCTCGACCGGGTCGGCAGCGTCCGTTCGGCCGATCTCACCGCGTAGCGCCGCGGCCCCGCTCTCCCGGGCGAGCTCGACGCGGAAATGCTGGAATCCGCGGAAGCCGAGATGTTGGCAGGCGCGCACCACCGTGGCCGTCGATGTTCCCGCGGCCTCCGCGAGCTGCGCGGCGGACCATTCGACCACGTCCCCCGGACGGGCCAGACACACTTCGGCCACCCGCTGCTCGCTCGGGAGCAGGCCCGGCAGGGCCGCGCGGATGGTGGCGAACAGCCCGCCCGGGCGGGCACCCGGCGGACCGGCGGAGGGGGTCACCATGCAGCGGTTCATACACGCTCAAGGTGACGGGCCGGGGTGCCGTCCGCTGCCGTGCCGCGCGGTGCCGTCACCGTGCGGATAAATCGTGCGGATAATCAGTTCCGGGTCAGGCCGTCCGGAGTGCGTCGTGGACGATTGCGGCGACCTGCTCGGTCTCGATCAGGAACCCGTCGTGCCTGCGCCGCGAGTGGACGACGCGCAACGGCGCGCCGACGCGCTCGGCGATGTACTCCTGCAGGTGGAGGGGATAGAGTCGGTCGGAATCGACCCCTGCGACGGTGAACGGCACCGGGCAGGACCGTAGCGCCGGCGCGCGCCCCCCGCGCCCCCGGCCGACGTCCTGGATCATCATCGCCCGGGTCAGGGCGACGTAAGTGCCGGCGTCGAACCGAGCGGCCAGCTTGCCGGCATGGTGGTCGAGGTAGGAGGCGACCTCGAACAAGCCGTCGGGCCGGGTCCGATCCGCGAACCGTTCCTCCAGTTCGGCCTCGCTGCGATAGCTGATCTGGGCCACCCGCCGGGCCAGACCCATGCCGGCGTCCGGGCCGCGTCCGTCGGGCCGGTCGTGGTAGTCGCCGCCGTTCCAGGCCGGGTCGTCGGTGATCGCACGAAGCTGCACCGCGGACAACCCGATCTGCTCCGCCGTCGCCGCCGCGCCGCAGGCCAGGATCACGGCGTGGTCGACCCGGTCGGGATGGCCGACGGCCCACTCCAGGGCCCGCATGCCCCCATCGAGCCGCCGACCACCGCGGCCCAGCGCCGGATGCCGAGCGCGTCGGCGACGGCGACCTCCACCGTGACCTGATCGGAGATCGTGATCTCGGGCCATCGGCCGCCCCAGGGTCGGCCGTCCGGCGCGGGACTGGCTGGCCCGGTCGTGCCCTGGCAGCCGCCCAGCACATTCGCACAGACCACGAAGAGGCGATCGGTGTCGAGGGCCCGTCCAGGCCCGATCAGGCCATCCCGCCAGCCTGGGGTGGGGTGGCCCGGCCCGGGCGGGCCGGCGGCGTGACTGTCCCCGGTGAGCGCGTGCAGGACCAGCACCGCGTTGGTGGCCGCGGAGTCGAGGCGGCCCCACGTCTCGTAGGCCACTGTCACGCCGGGCAGGACGCCGCCGCGTTCCAGCCGCAGCGGTCCCGGCAGGTCGACGAACCGGCGCCGTCCCACCGGGTCGATCCCGGCGCGCCATGCCCCGGAGGCGGGCGGTGGCGCCGACGGCGCCGGTTCGACCGTCGGCGGCACCGGTTCGACCGAAAGGGCCGCACCGGTGCCACGCGACTCAGCTCTTGGCCGCACGGAACCCGGCATCGAGGTCGGCCAGGATGTCGTCGATCCCCTCGATGCCGACCGACAGGCGGACGAGATCCGGGGTGACCCCGGTCGCGGTCTGCTCGGTCTCGGTGAGCTGGGAGTGCGTCGTCGTCGCGGGATGGATAATCAGTGAGCGGACGTCACCAACGTTCGCCAGGTGGCTGAACAGCTCGACCCCCTCGACGAACTTCTTCCCGGCTTCGGCGCCACCGGCGATGCCGAAGGACAGGATCGCGCCGGCGCCGCGGGGGAGCACCTTCTGTGCCCGGGAGTACCACCGCGACGACGGCAGGCCCGGGTAGGCCACCCAGCTCACCTCGTCGCGCGCCTCGAGCCACTCGGCGACCCGCTGGGCGTTCGCGGTGTGCCGCTCGATCCGCAGCGACAGCGTCTCCAGACCCTGGAGCAGCAGGAACGAGTTGAACGGGGAGATCGCCGGGCCGAGGTCGCGCAGTAGCTGCACGCGCGCCTTGACGATGTACGAGCCGTGACCGAGCGCGTCCCAGTAGACCAGACCATGGTAGCTCGGGTCGGGAGTGGTGAAGTTCGCGAACCGGCCGGAGGCGCCGAAGTCGAACCGGCCGCCGTCGACGATGAGGGGGATCCCGTGCGCGTGGGCGACCTCGGAGATCCCGACGGTGTCGAGGACGTCGCCGCGGGGGTTGCCGATCGTTTCCCCGTAGAACGCCTTCGTGGTGGGCCGCACCGCCGCCCGCCACTCCTGGAGATCATCGGGATCGCCGACGAAGGAGACCTCGATGCCCAGCTTCGGCAGGGTGTAGTGGAACAGGTTGTACGTCCCGCCGTACAGGCTGGCCGAGGAGACCACGTGGTCGCCGGCCTCGGCCAGGTTCAAGATCGCCAGCGTCTCCGCGGCCTGCCCCGACGCCGCCGCGAGCGCCCCGATCCCACCTTCGAGGGCGGCGATGCGCTGCTCGAAGACATCCTGGGTGGGGTTCATGATCCGGGTGTAGATGTTTCCGGGCTCACCGAGGGCGAACAGGGCGGCGGCGTGGTCGGTGTCGCGGAAGACGTAGCTGGTGGTCTGGTAGATCGGCACGGCTCGGGCGCCGGTCGCCGGGTCCGGCTGGGCTCCCGCGTGGATCTGCTGGGTCTCGAACGACCAGCTCTCGGTGCTCATAGGGTGATCCTCCCCGGGGTGAAGTCGGTGTTCGGTGCGTCGGTGGTGTCGGCGTGTCGGCGGTGTACCGGGCACCGGCTGTGGGACGCCGGCCGGGCACTGATACCTGCGACTGCCTGCGACTACCACCGATACCTGCGACTAATCTGCGATGGCTGTCCTCGTCCGCGGTTCCTCACGGTTGCCCGCGCGGTGTGGCGGTGGACGGTCCGGCTGCCGAAGGGGAACCGGGCCGCTTCCCCGGGGCCGGTCGGAATGCCTAAGATCGTGCGGTACGAAAAAGATCAGAAGCCCGGGCGCAGCCCGTCGAAGGCGGCCGTGCGGGATGGGTGGCCGCCTAGTGTACCGACCTTCGGGCATCCCCCGAACATCGCAGAGCGGCGCGCAACCGTCCCGGATGTCCGGCATGTGACCGCATGGTTCCGACGCTAGCAGCGTGTCGGGTCGTTGTCTGCAGCGGGCGCAGATTTTCCACCGGAGAAGTGAACAATCGCAGGCGCGGGATGGGCCCTGGACCGTGCTCGAGGCCATGCCCCGGGCTGCCGGGGGAGTCGAGGGCGGCCTGGGCGGGGTTCGGGGACGGTCCAGGCCGGCAGACCGCCGGCCATGCACGTGAAGCTGAGGGCGACCGGGATCTTCGCGCAGGGCACGCACAGCACGCCGGTCCTCATGTCCGCTACGACCACAGCACCTAGTTACGGTAATCGAACATGAGTTCGATATTGGGGGTTGTGTGATCTACGCTTGATCCATGACCATCACTGCCGGCCCGGCCCTCGGGCAGCATCTGGTGCCGTTGGGTTTGGCGGTAGTGGCCGAGCAGGTCGGCGGCCTGTTGGACGCGCCGGTGTGGTCGTTGTCGGATGCCGAGTTGTACGGCGCCCTGGACGACTGTTCGGTGGAGCTGGCCCGCCTGGCCGCGGTGCGGCTCGCGCTGGTGCGGGAGGCCCACGGCCGGAACCTGGCCGTGCGGGAGGGGGCTACCAGCACCGCGGCGCTGCTGCGGGAACGGCTGCGGATCCGGCCGGGGGACGCCCAACGCCTGGTCGATCTGGCCCTGGCCGTGGACGGACCGCTGAGTGCCACCGGTGCGGCCCTGGCCGCCGGCGCGATCACGGTCGAGTAGGCGGTCGAGGTCCGCACGACGATCCGTTCCCTCCCCCGCGACCTGGACGCGCAGGTGTACACGGCGGCGGAGGCATCCCTGCTGGAGCTGGCCCGGATGTTCGACCCCCGCGAACTGGCCCGTCTTGGCCGGCACCTGCGGGAACAACTCACCCGGATCGACACCAGCCCCGGCGGCGATGACCCCGCCAACACCGGCAGCCAGAACGGCGACCGTGAGGGCGCCGACTCCGGCACGTCTCCCGGCCCCGCAGGGGGCCCGGCCGGCGATGACAACCAGAACCCGGGCAACGGCAACCAGGATTCGGGCGACGCCCCCGGGGATCGGCGCGGCCTGTGGATCATCGATCTGCCCGGGGGCACCACCCGTATCACCGGCGAACTCGACGCCGAAGCCGCCGCGCTCCTACGCAGCGCACTCGACCCGCTGGCCAAACCCCGTCCCGCCGACGACGGCACCCCCGGCCCCCGCACACCTGCACAGCGCCGCGCCGACGCCCTCGTCGACCTCCTTCACCGCACCCTCACCACCGCAGCTCTGCCCGTCACCGGCGGCGTGCGCCCCCACCTCACCGTCACCCTCCCCTGGACGGCACTACTCGGCCAGGGAGGTACGCCCGCCACCACCAGCTGGGGTCAACCTCTGCCGGCCAGTGTCCTGCGCCGCCTGGCCTGTGACGCCACGGTCACCCGCGTCGTCTTCGATGCGGCGAGCGTCCCCCTCGACGTCGGACGGGCCCACCGCACCGCACCCGCGGACCTACGCCGCGCCGTCATCGCCCGAGACGTCTGCTGTTCATTCCCGGGGTGTGATCGGCCGCCGTCATGGTGCGAAGTTCACCACGTTCGTCATTGGATAGACGGTGGAAGAACCTCACTCGACAACCTGGTACTGCTGTGTGGATATCATCATAGGCTCATCCACCACCACGGCTGGATCGTCCGAATCGGCCACGATCGCCGGCCCGAATTCATCCCCCCGCCCTGGGTCGACTCCGACCAGACACCCCGACGCAACCCCTAGGAGTCG
>NZ_CDWRCL010000019.1:0-17967 GCF_977927575.1 Frankia sp. CcCS3 | reverse complement strand
TACAGCCGACATACCTCCGATCTCCTCCGTGCGGCAACAGTTGGATAGACTGGCTCCTAGCTGAAGGAAGGAAGGCCCGAGTTTGAAGGCCCAGCTCAAAAATCTCCAGAATATCTTCGCTCGCGCTGCCGTGAACGGCGCTACACGACGAGCCTGTCGTCCGACTTCCTGGAGTGGCTCGCGTGGCGCCGTCGCCTGAAGGCGATCAGCCGAGTGTGGTCGTTAAGTAACACGCTGTCCATGCCGTGCGATAGCCGGACGTGCGTTCGTCTCGTTGGACGAGAGTGGGCGAATGACTCGTTCGCTCCTCGGCCCCATCCACCGGCACACCGAGGCAACGCGTGTCACTCTGTGGATGGAGGTCGACGCTGCTTGTGATGTCGAGGTCCGGGTCCCGCGTGGCGCACTCGCACGTGCGACGTTCGACCCGCCGGCTGGGCAGGCCCGTACCTTCGAGGTGGCCGGGCACCACTACGCAGTCGTCGTGGTCGAAGGCCTGACGCCGGGAGAGCCGGTTCCCTACGAGGTGTGGTTGACGGACGAGGTGTGGTTGACGGGCCCCGGGCCCGGAGGGCCGGCGGTCGGGTCCGAGCCGCCCACCGACGGCGCGGTGCGGGTCTGGCCGGAGCCGGGCAGGCCGCCGAGCCTGCTGCGTCCCGTCAAGGACGAGGGGCCCCTGCGGCTGGTCTTCGGCTCCTGCCGGGTGACCGCGCCGCAGGAGCAGCCGTACACCCTGAACGCCGATCAGGACAGCCGTGGACTCGGCACGGACGCGCTGCACGCCCTCGCCCTGGAACTGCCCGCGCACGACCCCGCCTCCTGGCCGGATGTCCTGCTTCTGCTCGGTGACCAGGTCTATGCCGATCATGTCTCCTCGCAGACGGCGGCGCGGCTTCGTGACCGGCGGGATGTCACCGTCCCGCCGGGGGAGGAGATCGCCGACTTCGAGGAGTACACCTGGCTGTACCAGGAGGCGTGGTCGCAGACGGACATCCGCTGGTTACTGTCAACGGTCCCGACGGCGATGATCTTTGACGATCATGATGTGCGAGACGACTGGAACATCTCCGCGGCATGGCGTACGGAGATTAGGGCCGCGCCGTGGTGGGACGCACGCGTCACCGGCGGGATCATGGCCTACTGGCTCTACCAGCACCTCGGTAACCTGGCCCCGGCCGTCCGGGAGTGTGATCCGGTGTTCCGGGCCGTGGTCGAGGCGGGAACCCCCGCAGTGCCCGAGGGCGGGGCCGCCCCGGCCAGCGTGGCCGACAGCGTGGCCGGCAGCGTGGCGGAGCAGGTGCTGCGCGCGTTCGCCCGACGGGCTGACGAGGCGGCAGACCACCCCGACGTGACCGCGGGGCGAACCGCCGCGGCCGATGGCCGGGTCGGTCCCCGTGCCGTCGCCCAGCCTGAGGGTGCCCAGCCTGAGGGCCACGGCGAACCGGCCGGCCGGGCGGTGCGATGGAGTTTCCGATGGGACCTCGGTCGGACCCGGCTGATCGTGATCGACTCCCGGTGTGCACGGGTGGTGTCCCCCGACGGTTCGCGGGCGATGATCGACGCCGTCGAGTGGGAGTGGGTGCGGGAACAGACCCTGCACGACGGCGAGGTGGATCACCTGTTGCTCGGCACCTCCGTCCCGTTCCTGCTGACACCGACGATCCACAACGTCGAGGCGGCCAGCGAGCTGATTGCGGGCGGGCGGTGGGGCCGACGGGCCGCGGCCGTGGCCGAGCGGGTCCGCCAGGCCCTCGACCTCGAACACTGGTCGGCCTTCGGCTCCTCCTTTGCCGCGATGGCGGAGCTGCTTCGGTCTATCTCGGCGGGGGAACGCGGTCCGGCGCCGGCCAGCGTGATCGTGCTGTCCGGTGACGTGCACCACGCCTATCTGGCCCGTGCCGACTTCCCGGCGCAGCCCGACCTCACCGCCGCGGCCACGGCGCCGAGCCCAGTGCGGCAGGCGGTGTGCTCGCCGTTCCGCAACCCGCTCGGTCCGGCGATCCGGCGGGTCGACGCGATCTCCCGGCGCGCTCCGCTAGCCGCATTCTCCGCGGCCTTCGCCCGCCTTGCCGGGGTGCGGGGCCGGTCCATCCGGTGGACGGTCACCCACGGACCCTGGTTCGATAGTCAGCTCGCCGTCCTCGAGCTCGACGGACGCGCGGCCCGGTTCCGGCTGGAGAAGACCGAGCCGGACGGCACCCCCGGCGGCCTCGATCCGGTGCTGGTGGCGGATCTCGCGCCGGCGAGGTGATCCGTGGACGGGCCGGGCGGAGAACGATCCGCGTACCTACTCGTTCCGTATACCTACTTGATACCTACTCGTTCCGTGTCCTGGTCCTGGTCCCTGGCGTCGACTGTGACGCCGATGTCGCCCCCGACGTCGCCCCCGATGACGGATGTCCGACAGCCGTCACGGCCGTCCCCGGCGCGGGCCACCTGACCGTCGTCGTGGCCAGGTCGCGGGGGTAGACGGTTCTGAACGTCGTACCGGTGGCCTGTTCGATCGCTGTTGCGGAAAGTGTGTTCTGGTGGGTTCCGTCGAAATGGACGCCGTTCCACGGTATGATGGTCGAACTCGCGGGTAGATTCAGGGCGGTCAACGCGGAGCGGACCAGTTCACGATCCGCACTGCCCGCGTCGTCGATTGCCTGCGCGATCGTGGTCACGGCGGTGAAGGCCTCGGCCGCATCCTCGGTCATCGGCGCCCCGAAATCGTGCAGATAGCGGTCGATTACTCTCGCGGCCAGCGGATTGGCCCGGGCGATGGGCATCGACCAGGCGACCTGACGGCTGACCCGATCGGCGAACTCGGGAACCGCGGCGAGTCGGGCGGCCTCCGCCGGGTCGCCGTACACGACAACCGCGGGTGGTATGTACCCACCATCCCGGAAAGTTTTTCCCAGAATTTCGCCCTGGCTGGGAGAAATATTCGTCAGTACAACGTCGGGTGCAGCGGTTCGCAAGGCGCCGACGGCGGCGGCCAGATCGCCGGTACCCGGCTGGCCTGTACCCGGCTGGTAGGCCACGCTCGCCACGACCGGGTAACCGGTCTCCTCGGCGAACATCTGCCACAGTCGCCTGCATATCGAGGCCGGTGGCGTCGTTGGTGTAAAGCAGGGCGACGCGTCGGCGCTCCTGGCCCGGCTGCTCGGCGTCACGCAGCAGGGACAGGAAGGTGCCGCCGTAGTCGGCCGCGTCGGGTCCGATCCGGAAGAACCAGCTCAGCCCACGTTCGGTCAGCGCCGTCAGCGGCGGGCCTCCGCTGACGAACGGGATCTGCAGGCGTTCGGCCCGCTGGCTGGCTTCCAGGGTGGCGTCCGGGGTGAACGCGCCGACGATGCCCACGACACCGTGGTTGGTCATTAAGCGTGACGTGACGTCCGCGGCCTGGCGCGGATCGCTGCTTGTGTCCAATGTCACAACAGAAAGCTGGGCCCGGCCGGATGGCCCCCAGGAACCTCTGGTCTCGTCGCCCGCCCAGCTTTCGCCGGCGTTGATGAGACGGCTGGCGAGCTCTGCTCCGCGTTGTGCGTCACGCCCCGTTTCGGGATTGCCCTGGGTCAGGGGGGCGAGCAGTCCGATCTTGACCTCGCCGGAAACTCGGGCCGGCTCGGCTTTGCCACCGCCATCGCAGGCGGCCAGCGCGACTACGGAGAGAAGCGCAAGGCCCGCGACCGTGCTTCGAAACCCGTGGATCATCGCGCTCCCCGCATGCCCGGCTCGGTGAGGAGTGAAAGCTGGCAGTGGCCAGAGGCGACACTAGTTGTTTGTCGGGCAACAACCGCAGCCGGGCTGCCCGGCAGCGCGGGTGATTGACGGGGCCGATCGTCAGGCGACCCCACCGGCGGCGGCATCGGGCGCCCACATAGTCTTTGCAGGCCAAGGCATAGTCTTTGCCGGCCGGGGCCGGGGCCGGGGCCGGGGCCGGGGCCGGGGCCGGGACTGGCCTGGCCTGGCCTGGCGGGACAGTTCCAGAGGGCGATCCGAGAGGGCGAGAGGTACGGATCTCGTGGTCCAGCCGGGAAGAAGGCGGGTCGCGACGGATGACCCGCCGGGGTCCTCTGTCGAGGGCCGGCATCGTGGCGCGGGCACACCCGGGGACCGGGAGCAGCTATCCCCGGTGCGGCGTCGGCGGCACTCGGCGGGGGCCTCGACCGCTACGGCTCCGACCGCCGCCGCGGCCATGACCGGGGCGGGGGAGTTCCGATCGCGTCCGTGGCGGCGGCCGCGCCTGCACGACCTCCCCGTGCGCGGGAAGCTCTTCGCGGCGTTGGCGGTGCCCATGGCGGCCTTCCTGGCGGTGGCGATTCTCGCCGGCGTGACCTGGCTGTCCGACGCCGCCAGCTACGGTCACGGGGTGACCGCGGCGAAACTCGGCCGGGACGTGACCGCGGCGGTGCACGAGATGCAGCTCGAGCGGGATCTCGCCGCGGGCTTCATCATGAGTGGGCGTGGCGCCAACCCGACCAGCAGGGCGCTGGCCGACCGGCTGAACACCGAGCAGCGTGTTGTGGACAAGGCGCTGACCCGTTTCCAGGCCTCGCTAAGGTCCTCCTCCGGCCGTCTCGGCCGAGGGGCCTCCCCGCTGTCCGCGCAGGTGCGGCAGAGCATCGCCGCACTGCCCGCGCTGCGCCAGGCCGTCCGGGGCGGGAAGCTGCCCATCGGCGCGATCCTGAGCGAGTACTCGACCACGATCAGCCGCCTGCTCGCCTTCGACCGCCGGATCGGGCAGGACAGGAACGACGACGAGCTCCGCTACTCCACCATGGTCCTCAATGACCTGTCGACCATCAAGGAGATCAACTCCCAGATCCGCGGTCAGCTCTACGCCACGGCCCTCACCGGCCGGTTCGAGTTCGGCGCCGCCGAACGGATGTCCGGTCTCCTCGCCGAGGAACAGACGGCCGAGGACGCGTTCCGCGCCGCAGCCCGCCCCAGCGACCGGATCCGCTACGATCAGATCGTCAACGGTCAGGCGCTGCTGACGGTCAAGCGCACCCCCGACCGTGCCGTCCAGCGTCAGCGACTGCCCGACCTCGGCATCGATCCCGACCAGTGGTTCGCGGCCAGCACCACCCACATCGAGCTGCTGCGCACCGTCGAGACCGGCCTGCTCGACAACGTCATCGGGTCCGCGAGCGAGCTGCGCTCCACCGCCTGGGAGCGGACCGCCATCCTCGGCGCGCTGATCATCACTATCATGGTCGGTGCGATCGTGTGGACGCTGGCGATCGCGCGCACGATGACCGGCCCCCTGCGCAGACTGCGGACGGGCGCCCTCGACGTCGCCCACGAGCGCCTTCCCCACCTGATCGAGCAGCTGCAAACCGCGTACCCGGACCAGGTCGACACGACGATCCGGTCCATCGCCATCGACTCCCGTGACGAGATCGGCGAGGTCGCGCGCACCTTCGACGAGCTGCAGCACGAGGCGGTGCGGCTGGCTACCGAACAGGCCGGCCTGCGGCGCAACGTCAACACCCTGTTCCTGAGCCTGTCCCGGCGCAGCCAGAGCCTCATCGAACGGCAGATCGCGCTCATCGACCGGCTGGAGGCCACCGAGGAGAACCCCCTCCAGCTGGAGAACCTGTTCAAGCTTGACCACCTGGCGACCCGGATGCGCCGCAACAGCGAGAACCTGCTCGTGCTCGCGGGGGCTGGACCGGGCCGGCGCCGGGCGGGTCCGGTACCGCTGGGTGACGTGCTGCAGGCCGCGATCGGCGAGATCGAGCAGTACGAACGGATCCAGATCATCGAGGTGCCGGAGGTGCAGGTTGCCGCCGACTCCGTCAACCACGTCGTCCACCTCGTCGCCGAGCTACTGGAGAACGCCGCCCAGTTCTCCCCGCCATACCTCGCGGTCGACCTCGCCGCGTCCCGCCTCGACGACGGCAGACTGCTCATCATCATCGACGACGCCGGCCTCGGGATGTCGGAGAAGGAGCTGACCGCAGCCAACCAGCGGCTGGCCGAGCCTCCGGTGTTCGACTTCTCGATCGCCCAACGCCTCGGCCTGTTCGTCGTGGCCCGCCTGGCCGCGCGGCACGACATCGCGGTGCGGCTGGCACGCTCGGATACCGGCGGGGTTCGCGCGCTCGTCCATCTGCCTGCCGTGCTGCTCGTCGCGAGCATCCCGCCTCGTGGCACCGCGCCTCGTGGCAACGGCCTAGCGGCTCCCGGCCTGGCGGCTCCCGGTGCGACGGGCCTGAACGGTCACGGTCCTACAGGTCCTACCGGTTCTGTGGGGCCTGCGGGGTCGCTCGGCGGTCCCGATACGCCGCCGGCCGGTCTCGGCTCCTACACCTCCTACACACCGACCGAGGAGTGGTTCCGGCCGCGCGGTGTCGATCTTGGCGTCGTCGGCGAGCTCGCCGACGACGCCGACTCGTCCACCGTGGCCGAGGCCGGTGGCGGGTCGCGTCTGGGCGCCGCCACGGGATCGGAGGGCGGGGCCGTCCTGCCTCCGATCGAGGAGGCGGTGGCCGCGCTCCGTCGTCGGCGCGAGCGTGGGGCGGACAGAAGGATGCGCGCCACCGCGGCGCGGCCGCCCGAGCCCTCCGAGCCCTCCGAGGAGAAGTTCAACTGGTTCACGCGAGATCCGGCACCGTCGCGTTCCGCGGTGCGCATCCCACCCGCGTCCCTCGAGCCACCCGCGTCCCTCGAGCCACCCGCGGCCGGTGGGGCGGCGTGGTCGGGCGGGGCGGTAACCGTCGGTGGGGTATCGGGCTCGGGCGAAGCGGCGGTGAGTGACCATCCCCCCATCGGGCCAGACGGTCCCAGGACCCCCTCCGGGCTGCCGATCCGCGCCCCGCAGACCCACGGGCTCCTCGGTCCGGACCCGTTGGGCACGCCCCCGTCCAGGTCCGCGACCGCTCGCCCCCCCCGATGCCGGCCCCGACCTTTTCGGCCCGGCAGCGGCGCTCACGCTGGCCCCGGAACAGCAGACGGTGGCGCCCGAACGGATCCGCGGCCGCCTGAGCCGACTGTACGAAGGCGTTCACCATGCTCGTGGTGTCAAGGGAGACCCCTGACGAGCCTGGCAGCGACGGATGACCATCCGCATCCCTCCTGCCTGCGCGCGGACACCGCACTCCCTGATTCGCATAGTCTGGAGGACGCGTGACCCGCGCGGATCCCGAGAATCCCTCGCTCGACTGGCTCGTCAACAACTTCGTCGACTTCGTGCCCGGTGTGGCCAATGCGATCGTCGCGTCCTCGGACGGGCATCTTCTCGCCGTCTGCACTGGTTTCCCGCGTGAGCGGGCGGAACGGCTGAGTTCCCTCGCGTCCGGTCTGTTCAGCCTGACCTTGGCCGCCGCCGACTTCGTGGACGGCGGCCACGTCACCCAGACCATCGTCGAGATGGCCCAGGGCTCGCTGCTGCTCATGGCCGTCGGGGAGGGGTCCTACCTGGCCGTGCTCGCCACCAACACCTGCGATATCGGGCTCGTAGGGTACGAGATGACGGTGCTCGTCGCCCGGACCCGGGAGGCGCTCATCCCGGCCCGCCGCGAAAATGTGTGACCAGGTGCCCACCAGGTGACATCCCCCATGACCCCATGACCCCATGACCCCATACCCCATGACCAGGTGACCAGGTGAACGGGGACGCGGTGGAGCCGTCGGGCGAGCTCGTGCGGCCGTACACGGCGACCCGCGGCCGGGCGCGCCCGTCCCGTCTGCTGGCGCTCGAGGCCATGGTGACCACGACACCGCTCGGCCGCGGGCGGCTGCCGGTCCTGCTTCTCGAACAGAAGTCGATCGTCGCGATGTGCGTGCAGCCTCAGTCGGTGATCGAGATCGCGGCCGAGCTGCGTTTGCCTGTGGGCGTAGTCCGCGTGCTCGTCGCCGACGCGGCGGCGGACCGCCTGGTGGAGATCTCCCAGCTCACCATGCCGACGGGAGCCCCGCAGCTCGAGTTGCTCGACCGGGTACTCGCCGGCCTGCGTCGCCTCTGAGCCGGCGCGCTCTGAGCCGGCGCGGCATTCCGCGCCGCTAGGCTGGACAGAGCATCGAGCTTACGTGAAGCTTCGGATCACACTTATTCTGTCACGTCTATTCTGTCACGTCGCCTCAGGGGACGATCGATATGATCCAAAAGCTGATGCCTCCCGTGTCCCGCCATCCGCTCACCCGCGCGCTCGTCACACGTACCCCCCTTGCCCGGGGGATCATCGATCGCTTTGTCGCCGGCCCGTCCGACGCGGACGCGGTCGCCGCGGTAGCCGGACTTGCGGACCTCGGCCTCCTGGCGACGGTGGATCTGCTCGGTGAGGACATCACCCGTGCGGAGGACGCGGCCCACACCCTGCTGGCCTACCTCGGGCTGCTCGACCTCGCCGACCGCGCGGGGATCGCCGCCGGTCTCGACGTCTCGGTGAAGCTGTCTGCGCTCGGTCAGGCCGTGCCCCGCGACGGCCGCAAGCTGTCGTACGAGAACGCCGCCGAGATCTGCGCGCGGGCAGCGGCGGCGAACGCGACGGTCACCCTGGACATGGAGGATCACACCACCACGGACTCGACGTTGGACACCCTGGTGGAGCTGCGTCGGGACTTCCCCTCCGTCGGCGCCGTCCTGCAGGCGCAGCTTCTGCGCACCGAGACGGACTGCCGTGACCTCGCCACCGCCGGGTCACGGGTGCGGCTGTGCAAGGGCGCCTACCGCGAACCGCCCGCCGTAGCCCACCAGGGACGTCCGGCTGTCGCCGCCGCGTACGCCCGCTGTCTGGGAATCTTGCTCACCGGATCGGGCTATCCCATGATTGCCACTCACGACCCCGCCCTCCTGAACCTCGCCGGCCGGTTCGCCGAGCACGTGGGACGCCTGCCCGCGACCTTCGAATACCAGTTGCTGTACGGGGTACGCCCGGTCGAGCAGCGGCGGTTGGCGTCGACCGGGGCCACGGTGCGGGTGTATGTGCCCTACGGGGCGGACTGCGTGCCGTACCTGACCCGGCGGCTGGTGGAGAGACCCACGAACCTGCTGCTCGCCGCTCGCGCGCTCCGGAGTCGGGCCTGAGATGCGGTGGGCCTGGGATTATGGGCGGGCCTGGGATGCGGGCCGGCTGAGACGCGGGCAGGCTGGACGGGGGACGGAGCGTGCGGCGGGACGAAGCAGAGCGCGTGGCGACCGGACCGGTGACGGTTCCGGTCGCGCGTAACGAACCGGTCCGTTCCTACGCCCCGGGTAGCCCGGAACGTGCCAGTCTGCGGCGGGCCCTGCTCCGGCTGGGCGGTGAACATATCGAGCTGACCAACACGATCGGGGGACACCAGCATCTCGGCGGCGGCCCGGCCCGCGACGTCGTGCAGCCTCATGCATACCGGCGGGTGCTCGGAACGCTGCGAGAGAGCACCCACGCGGACGCGGCCGAGGCGGTCGCCGCGGCGAAGAAGGCCGCCCCCGGCTGGCGGGATCTGGGTTTCGCGGGACGGGCCGCGGTGCTCCTGCGCGCCGCGGAGGCCCTCTCCGGCCCGTGGCGGGACACGTTGAACGCGGCCACCATGCTGGGCCAGTCGAAGACCTGCCAACAGGCGGAGATCGACGCCGCCTGCGAACTGATCGACTTCTGGCGGTTCAACGTGATGTTCGCCGCCGAGTTGCTGGCCGACGTGCCGGCCAGCGGGGCCGGGGAATGGAACCGGCTGGATCTGCGTCCGCTGGAGGGATTCGTCTACGCGGTCAGCCCGTTCAACTTCACCGCCATCGCCGGGAACCTGGCGACCGCGCCGGCGTTGATGGGGAACACCGTCGTCTGGAAGCCGGCTCCCACGCAGGCGTTTGCCGCGCATTTCCTGATGCGGCTGCTGGAATCGGCGGGGTTGCCGCCCGGCGTCATCAACCTCGTCGGCGGTTCGGGTGAACCGGTCAGCGACGTGGTGTTCTCCGACCCGGATCTGGCCGGCGTTCATTTCACCGGTTCTCCCGCCGTCTTCGCCCGGCTGTGGCGGTCGGTCGGCGAGAACCTGGACGGCTACCGTGCCTATCCGCGGATCGTCGGGGAGACCGGTGGCAAGGACTTCGTGGTGGCGCATTCCTCGGCCGACGTCGACGTGCTGCGTACCGCGCTGCTGCGGGGGTCCTTCGAGTACAGCGGCCAGAAATGCTCGGCGGCCTCCCGGGCGTACCTGCCCGCAAGCCTGTGGCGGCGCCTGGACGCCGAACTCGCCGCCGCGACCGAGGCACTGTCGGTGGGGGACGTCAGCGACTTCGACCATTTCACCGGTGCGGTCATCGATGCGCGCGCCTACGATCGCCTGGCCGCCGCATGCACCCGTGCTGCCAGCGATTCGACCGTCACCGTTCTCGCCGGGGCACAGTGCGACGACGCTGTCGGCTGGTTCGTCCGGCCGACGGTGCTGCTCGGCACCGATCCCGGGCGGGAATGGTTCACCCGCGAGCTGTTCGGCCCGATCCTGTCGGTTCACGTCTACGACGACAACCGGCCGGGGGCCTGGGACGACGTGCTGACACTGATCGACCGGACCTCGTCCTACGCGCTCACCGGTGCCGTCGTCGCGACCGACCGCTCGGCGATCGCCCGCGCCGAACACGTGCTGCGCTTCGCGGCCGGCAACTTCTACATCAATGACAAGCCGACCGGGGCCGTGGTCGGCCGGCAGCCGTTCGGCGGCGCTCGCCGTTCCGGCACCAACGACAAGGCCGGTTCCGCGCAGAACCTGCTGCGCTGGATCAGCCCACGGGTGATCAAGGAGAATCTCGCTCCGCCTGCCGACCACGTGTATCCCTACATGGGGCCCGGGGCCTTTGGCGTGACCGGCGACCGTGCGTCCGGTGGCGCGTCCGGTGGTGTCGTGGGTGGGCTGCCGGACGACTCCGCCGGGGGTCCCCCGGCCCCTGACCGCGCGCCCTGACTGCGGGCCCCCTGACTGCGCCCCGTGTCCGTGCCCCCGGAATCCGGTAAACGCGCAGACGTTTCCCTAAGAGGATCTTAGACTGATATTCCTGATTGGTCCGCTACCCCGGGAGACGGCATGTCCGGATCTACTCGCGAACGTCACATTTTGATCTTTTGCGGAAAATGCAACTGTGGTTGCCCGGAGCTCTTCGTCGACCACGAGGCTCCGGCGGAGCGGCGCATCGTGCTGACCGATGACTTCGGCCAGCGGATCCAGATGAGTGTCGAACAGCTCCAGGCCATCGTCGACGAGGCCCGTGCCGGCAGCATCACCGCACTGGTCGACGCCGAACTGGCCCTGGGCGTGAGCTGACGTGCGACGTGCCGTAACTGGACGGAAGCCTGGACGGGAACCCGCGGATCGGTGACACACCACCACCCGGCAGCGGCGTACGCACTGGCCCCACCACAGGCGGTGGCCGTCGTTGCCGCGGTCGCCTGCGCGTTGCTGGCGATGTTCCACGCCGGACGTCTCGCCGACGCGCTTGTGCGAGCCCGGCGGAGGGCCGTGTACCCACCGGCCGAGATTGGGCACACGGTGGTGGCCGCGGGAATGGCCGTCATGTTCGTCGGCCCACGCTGGATGACGTCGTCGGTGGTGTTCGCCGTCGCTTATCTGGCGCTGGCCGGCGTCTTCTTCCTTCTTGTCCTGACGGACCCGACCTGCGAGCCGCCGCGGTGGTCCTGCTGCTCGATGCTCGTCATCGAGGGGTTGGCGATGGCGTACATGGCCCGAGCGGACAGGTGGCCGGTCGGTGATTCGACCGGTCTGACGAATCTGACCGACTGGTTCGCGGTGATCTTCACTGTGGCGGTGCTGGCTGCTATCGGTGGCCCGCTGGTCCGCAGGGTCAGGCCGGGCTGGGTGACCCACACGCCGCCGGTGACATCGGCCACGTCCCGACTGGTCATGGCCGGCGCGATGCTGCTGATGCTGCTCTGACGGGCGGGTGCCGGTCTACCCGCCATACTCCCGTCGGTATTCCCACCGGTGTGGCCCGAACGGGTGTGGATGGGCGTTGAATGGAGGCCATGAGCCAGCCACTCGCGACCTTCGCGGGGGGCCCCGCCGCGGGCCCCCCGTTCGCCTTGGAAGAGGGCGATCGCATGCTGCGGGTACGCCTCGACGGCGGCGAGATGTACGCCAAACAGGGAGGCATGGTGGCCTATCGCGGCCGCGTCGACTTCGCCTACAAGGGCCAGGGAGTCGGTGGATTCCTGCGGCGGGCGGTTACCGGTGAGGGCCAGGACCTGATGAGGGTCGCCGGCCACGGAAGCGTCTGGTTCGCCGAGTCCGGAAGCCACATCTCGGTCTTCACGCTCGACAACGACAGCCTGACGGTCAACGGCCGCAGCCTGCTCGCGCTGGAGTCCGGCATCCGCTACAAGGTCACCACGACGTCCGGTGGCATCGGCGCCATGATCGCCGGTGGGATCTTCAACACCGAGGTTTCCGGCAGCGGCGGCGTCGCCGTGCTGTGCCTGGGCGCTCCCCTGGTGTTGTCGACGGACGAGCCGGTCTGCGTCGACCGGGATGCCGCGGTCGCCTGGACGGCGGGCATACGTACCCGGGTGGTCTCCTCGTTCAAGATAGGCAACCTCATGGGGCGTAGCTCGGGGGAGCTCGCGCAGATCGAGTACTCCGGCCGGGGGGGATTCGTCGTCGTCCAATGTGGTGAGACGCCGGCCGCCGGGACCGCCACCGATCGCCACTGACCACCACCGCCGCCACTGAACCGACTGCCGGAAGCGTGCCGGCAGGGGCTCGCCGGGCCGGCACGAAGTCGTCGCGGGGAAATGACGCCATGATTATGACGGTCCGTCGCACGCTGCCCGCGCGCTTCCTCCGTGCTGGATTTCTACCTTACAGTAAACCTTACCTGCATTTACGTTCAGGCGGATGTGAGGGGTGCGGGTTCAGGTTCGCTGCGAAATCCGTATCCGTGTGATGTGCTGTCCGCTGGAGGTTCCGCCTGTCGGCTCGCGCGGACCGTCGGAGGTCATCGCCGCTGGTTGAGGCGCCACGGCGGGTCGATCAAGCGGTGCGGGACGGGGCACTCCCTCGGTATGATGACGAGCGGCGTCCGGCCGGCGATGTCCGACAGGAGGTGGAGGTCATATGGTGACGCGTGGTGACGTGGAAATCATCGAAATTCTGAACAGTGTGCTGACGAACGAGCTCACGACCATCAACCAGTACTTTCTGCACAGTCGTATGCAACGTAACTGGGGATATCGGCGGATCGCCGAGCACTATTATCGCGAGTCGATCGACGAGATGAAGCACGCGGATCAGCTCATCGAGCGGGTGCTGTATCTCGGCGGTCTGCCGAACCTGCAGCGTCTGCACACGCTGCGTATCGGGGAGACGGTGCCCGAGCAGCTCGAGGTGGACCGGTCCGGGGAGTTCGAGGCGGTTGACCTGCTGCGCCGGGGGGTCGCACTCTGCCGGGAGCGGGGCGACGTCGGATCGGCCGTGCTCCTCGAGCGGATCCTCGTCTCCGAGGAGGAGCACATCGACTGGCTCGACGCCCAGCTGGAGCTGATCTCCCAGCTTGGTGCGGCCCATTACCTCGCCCAACAGATCCATGAGGAGTAGCGGAAGGTAATGGGCGGTGGCGAGGAATGGCGGAGTAATCCCGTTTTCGTTTCCTCGCCGTTACGCACTGTTGTTGGCGCTGCGAACGGGTCGATCCTTTGAGTGTCATGGTGTCGGGTCTCGCCATGCAAGCCCCATCCGACTGGCGATAGTGTCCAGTCGGGGGATCGCGCGGAGGATTGCAGCAGCGAAGCCGACCGTCCACAGGGTGCCGTCGAGGCGGTGCCGCGGGAGAGGAGGGAGGGCCGATGAGCATCGCCGGGTCCTGTCCGCCCCCTCCGCTCCGGGTGGCCGCCGGCTCCACCGCACCGCCCATCTGACCTCCGAGAGCTCCGTACGGGACTCCTCGGATGAATTCCTTATGAATGGAAAGGATCGTGCGCTAGTGGCGACGTACACGCTGCCGGACCTGAACTACGACTACGGTGCTCTGGAACCGTCCATTATCGGGCAGATAGTCGAACTGCACCACGACAAGCACCACGCGACCTACGTCAAGGGTGCCAATGACACTCTTGAGAAGATCGCCGAAGCGCGCGACAAGGGTGACTTCGGTGCCATCGTGGGCCTGGAGAAGACGCTCGCCTTCAACCTTTCCGGGCATATTCTCCACTCGATCTACTGGGAGAACCTCTCGCCGGACGGCGGGGACAAGCCGGACGGTGCGCTCGGTGAGGCCATCGCCGCCGACTTCGGTTCCTTCGACGCCTTCAAGGCGCAACTGAACGCGGTGACCACCACGGTGCAGGGCTCCGGGTGGGGCGTCCTGGCCTACGACGCCACCGCGCAGCGTCTGCTCATCGAGCAGGTGTACGACCACCAGAGCAACGTCGGCGTGGGCAACACCCCGCTGCTCGTGTTCGACGCCTGGGAGCATGCCTGGTACCTGCAGTACAAGAACGTCAAGGTCGACTACGTGGCGGCCCTGTGGAACGTCGTCAACTGGGCCGACGTGGCTGCCCGTTTCGTGAAGGCCAAGGGCGCGGCGGCGGCCTGACCGTGGTGCGGGTTGGTTCCCCGACGCACAGGACCGTGCCCGGAGAACCGAAATAGTTGATCATTAAACGTGCACGAACAATGTGCGCGGATCATGACAAGGGCAGCGCCTCCGGCGGTGCCCTTGTCGTCATTTTCCGGTGTTTCGGGGCGGGGTCCACGAGGTCCGGTCACCGGCTTCGCGGCCGGCTTCCCGGCTGGCCTTGCCGCCGGTCTGGCCGACCGGACACCTTTCGGTCGACGTCACGTCAGCGTCGGGCCGGCGTGTCGTGGAGTGATATACGACACACCGTGAACGGCTTGACGGCTTCCCTTCTCGCTACGCAGGGTAGTAGACATGTTCGTGGACGTGCTCCGGCCCGATCGACGCCAGTCCGAGATCCTCCCGTCGCCGTCGTCCTGGCGACGTTGTCGCTGATCTGCCGGCGGCCCCGAGCCTGCCGGCGGCCCCGAGCCGAGCGATCCGTCCCGGCCGCGGGCGGCCAGCGGTCCGGCATCCTCCGCCTCCCGGTGGGCTCCTGACGTTCGCCGGCAGGCGACGTGCGGCAGGTGGTCGTTTCCCAGGGGCCGGCTCCCGAGACCGACCGCAGCGGTACCGCCGTCGAAGAACCACCCGTCGCCGCTGCTGGTCACCCCGTACGACTCGCGAGCACGGCCGCCGCGATGTCCAGGCCGCCGTTGTCCTCGTCTCGTGGCGGGCGGCAGCCGCGTGTTACTCCGGTCGCCGGGCCGTCGGACCGATCATCGGCGGGCCGGACACCTTCCCTCTCCTACTCTTCAAGCCCTTTCCTGGTCTCCGAGGCGAGATCAACGATTGATGTCGCCTCGACGCCGCGCCCGCGGCACGTCCGGCCCGCCTGCCGCGACGATCCGTTCCGTCCGAAGGAGATCTGGCGCCGATGCCGTCGCCGACCACTCAGTTGTCCGTCGATGATCTACGGATGGCCTCGCCCACCTCGTCCGCGGCGGGCAGGCAATCCCGCGCCCGCGCCATCGTCGGTCCGCAGCGGGGCAGCTCCGTCGCGCCAACCGCAGGCAGGCCGGCCGCGACACCCACCGTCTCTCCGGCGTCGATCGTCTCTCCGGCCTCCACTGCCGTCCCGGCCGCGATCCCGGTTCCGTCGACGCGTCGGCTCCCGGCGCCCTCTCCCGCCTCCGGCGGGGCACCCGGGGAATATGTGCGCGCGGTGGTCGCGGTGCTGCTCGGGCGCGGTGAGCAGGCCGGCCCGTTCCACCTTCTCGCCGATCGGCTCGCGCTGGACGGCTACCTGGTGACCGTCGTTCCCGACGGTGGCCGCCGGGTGCCCGCGGTGGCCGAGAACCGGGTGCCGGGCGTCCCGTTCGTCCTCCTCGGTTCCGACACGGGGGCCCTCGCGGCGCTGGCGATGGCCGCCTCCCCTGCGGTACGCCCCGACGGTGTGATCCTGGTCGGCCTGCCGCTCCTGCAGGTTCCCGTCGCGGGGGTGGCCATCGAGGAACCGTTGCCGCGTGCCCTGCCCGACCTCCCGATCCTGCTCATCCACGGTGCGCAGGACAAGGTCAGCCCGCTACCCCTGATCCGGATGACGACGCGCACCGCGTCCCGGGCGGAGCTCGTGGTCGTCCCGGGCGGCCACGATGTGCTGACGGGTCCGGGGCGTCGCAGCGTCGCCGCGCGGACCCTGCTCTTCCTGGAGTCCCTCCGCGAGGCCTGACCCCCGGCGAGCCTGCCGGCCCGGAGCCGGCAGCGGGTCGCGATCGTCGCCGCCCGCATACTCGGCACGGCCGTTCGGCCCACTCGGTGAGGGCCGAACGGCCATCCGGGCGTGACATCCGGCGGATCGGCTGGTCCGTCCCGGCAGGGCACCGTTGACGACACCGCCGCCGGACCCCTGCGGGTCCTGGCCAACCGTCGTCTACTCCCTGTTACTCTCCGTTGCCTCCGGGAGAGATCATGTCCGCCGCAGAGGTTCTGACCGCTGAGACCGCTCTGACCCCTCCCGCTCCGCCGAGTTTCCTCGGCGGGCCAACCCCCACGCTGCACACCGTGGAGACGACGACCGCGCTGCTGTTCTTCGTGGGCGAGCGGGTCTACAAGATGCCCAAACCCGTCATGGCCGGATCCGTGGACCTGCGACGGCGGCAGGCGCGGGAAGAGGCCTGCCAGACCGAGGTGGCCCTCAACCGGCGGCTGGCGCCGGACGTGTACCTCGCCGTCGCGGACGTCCGCGACGAGGCCGACCTCCTGCGCGATCACATGGTCGTCATGCGTCGGCTGCCCGTCGCGCGCCGCCTGACGACGCTGGTCGAGCGGGGCGGGTGGGTCGATCAACAGCTGCGTGACCTCGCGCGCCGACTCGCGGCGTTCCACGAGAGCTGCGAGACCTCGGCCCGGATCGGTGCGGCGGGCAGCCTGGCGGCTATGCAGGCTCGCTGGCTGGACCTGCTGCGCGCCGTCGCGCCGTTTCGCGGCGAGGTCCTGGCCGCCGATGTCGTCGACGAGATCGAGCGACTCGCGCTGCGCTACCTCGCCGGGCGGGCTCCGCTGCTGGCTGAGCGGCGGCGGGCCGGCCGGATCCGGGACGGTCACGGCGATCTCATCGCCGACCACGTCTTCTGCCTGTCCGACGGCGTACGGGTGATCGACTGCCTGGCGTCCGACCGGCAGGGCCGGATCGGTGACGTGTCGGCCGACGCCGCGTGCCTCGCGATGGACCTGGAGCGGCTCGGCGCGCCGGACGAGGCGCGCCGGTTCCTGGCCTGGTACCGGGAGTTCTCCGCCGAGACGCATCCGGTGTCGCTGGACCATCACTACATTGCCTACCAGGCGGTCGTCCACGCCAAGATCGCCTGTTTGCGGCACAACCAGGGTGAGCCGGGCGCCGCCGAGCAGGCGGCGCGGTTGGCCGCGATCGCCCTCGACCACCTGCGCCGCGGCCGCGTCCGCCTCGTCCTTGAGGGGTCGATCAGCGACGAGCAGGCCATCGCCGTCTCCCGGCCCGCCGAGGATGTGGATGGCGTGGGCGTGGGCGTGGGCGTGGGGGTAGGCGTGGAGGTGAACGGGGCCGGGGCGGAAGCGTGGGCGGGGGCGCTGTGCCGCGCGCGAGAGGCGCTGATACACGGCGAGACCGTCGTGCTGGACATCTCCTCCGCCCGTCCCGACGATCTTGTCCGGATCGCGGCGCTGGCTGAGAAGACGGCCGCGGATCTGGTGCGGTCCCGCTGACGCAGCCGATCCGGACACCCGACCCGGACCGGGAAGTGATCCGCGCCGAGGAGTGTTCCCGCTGGTTCCGGCGATACGAGCCCCCCATCGTTGCTTAGAGTAATCGGATCGGGGTGAAGCGCGTACGCTTAGTTGCCGTGACGACTGTAACGTCGCCGCCACCCGCGCAGAGTGGGGGAGCCCCCTCGGCCGGTCGCCGGGCGACCGCGCGTCGTCGCCGTGGCGGTGGGGAGCCCGGTGGCCCGGGC
>NZ_CDWRCL010000018.1:0-32698 GCF_977927575.1 Frankia sp. CcCS3 | reverse complement strand
GCACAGCCAACTGCTCGTTCGTCAGGTCACCCCGCACCACACAACGGATCATGCAATCCGAAAATCACCATCAGATCCACGGCCAACCCCGGGACGTACTTCCCAAACAGACCCTAGTAACAGAGTGGCTCTGCTAGCCAGGAGTGGCCCTGGCGATACGGGCGGGGTGTCGGTTGGAGTTCACCGCATCGCGGCCCGCTATGCGAAGCGCCGGCTGCGACCCGAGGTCCGCGGGTCGCAGCCGGCGCGTGGCGGGCGGCTGCCATGGTCGCCGCCCGGTTACCGGGATCTTGTGTTATCGGGGATCCGGTGTTATCGGGGATCTTGTGCTGCCGGAATCCCAGTACTAACGGGGGGATCCGGATGTTACAGGGGGATGTTGCCGTGCACGTTCTTGTCGGTGCGGGAACGGGTCAGTGCGTCGGCGAGGGCGGAGGCAACCGCGCCCCGGGTGGCGGCGGGGGTGACGACCGCGTCGACGACGCCGAGTTCCACGGCGCGGTCGATGCCACCGACGGTGCGGATGTGCTCCTCGGTCAGCTCCGCCAGGACGCTGGGGCGGCGCTGGGCCGGGACCTCGGCGAGCTTGCGGCGGTGCAGAATGCCGACGGCGGCCTCGGCGCCCATGACGGCGACCTGGGCGGTCGGCCAGGCGTACACGGCGGTCGCGCCCAGGCTGCTGGCGTTCATTGCGATGTACGCGCCGCCGTACGCCTTGCGGGTCACGACGGTGACGCGCGGCACGGTGCATTCGGAGAAGGCGTAGAGCAGCTTCGCTCCCCGCCGGACCACGCCTTCCCATTCCTGGCCCACACCCGGCAGGTAACCGGGCACGTCGACGAGCACGACCAGCGGAACACCGAAGGAGTCGCACATCCGGACGAACCGGGAGGCCTTCTCAGCCGAGGTCGCGTCAAGGCATCCACCACGGCGCAGCGGGTTGTTCGCGACCACCCCGACGGTACGCTCGCCGAGGCGCCCCAGCACCGTCACGATGTTCGGCGCCCACCTCGGGTGCAGCTCGACGGCCTCGTCCTCGTCGTCGAGCACCGCCTTCACGAGCGGACGTACGTCGTAGGCCCGCCGGGGATTGTCGGGCAGCAGTTCCCCGAGCTCGCGTCCGGTGACGGGGCCGATGTCGCGCTGATCGGCCAGCAGCACCGCGACCGCCCGGGTCCGCTCGACGGCCTCGTCCTCGGAGTCGCAGGTCACGTGCACGACGCCGCTGCGCCTGGAGTGCACGTCCGGCCCACCCAGGCTGTCGGCGGTGCATTCCTCACCGGTCACCGAACGCACCACGTCCGGGCCGGTGACGAACACCTTCGCCCCCGGGCCCATGATGACGATGTCGGTCAGGGCCGGCCCGTAGGCGGCCCCACCGGCGGCGGCCCCGAGCACGAGCGAGAGCTGCGGGATCCGGCCGGAGGCCCGCACCGTGGCGGCGAAGATCCGGCCGACTCCGTCAAGCGAGGCGACACCCTCCTGAAGCCGGGCGCCTCCCGAGTGCCAGATCCCAACGACCGGGCAGTTCATCCGGACGGCGGACTCGATGGCATGAACGATGCGGGCACAGCCGTCGCGCCCCATTGCGCCACCCTGTACCGTCGGGTCGGTCGCGAAGGCGACGATTTCGTTCCCGTCGATAAGCCCTTGCCCGGCAACGACTCCGGACGTGTCGCCGACCGCGAATAGCGACAGGGTGTCTGAATCGAAAAACCGGGCGAGCCGAGCCTGAGGCGTGCGGGGGTCGACTCGGTCGATCGTGGACAGACTCACCGTGCGTCTCCTTGCCTGAGCGGCGTCGGACTGCTTCGCAGGAGGTCGATACGCGACCACCTGTGGTATGCGCCGGCTTCCGCTGAGCACTCGGTCCGGCGATCATGACGCTCGCCGGAACGGCGGGCGGTGTCGCGGCGGTGGTGGGGTGGCCGGCGCCGCGGCGGGTGACATCGGGTGGTGGTGCGGATGGTGGTGCGGCTGGTCAGGCGGTGAAGGCCAGGCAGATGTCGTGACCGCCGAACCCGAACGAGTTCGACAGCGCGGCGCCCGGGCCGATTGTCCGGTTGTCGATCCGCACGACGTCGAGCGCGATCTCGTCGTCGAGAGCATCGAGGTTGCGCGTCGCGGGAACCAGGCGTTCCCGCAGCGCCAAGACGCTGAACACGGCCTCGACCGCGCCGGCGGCACCGAGCAGGTGCCCGGTGGTCGACTTGGTCGACGTCACCGCGATCTCGTCGGTGTGGTCGCCGAAGGCGCTGCGCAACGCCAGCGCCTCCGCCGCGTCACCGGCGGGGGTGGACGTGGCGTGGGCGTTGACGTGGACGATGTCACGGGGTTCCAACGAGCCGGACCGCAGCGCCGCCCGGATCGCCCGGGCCGCGCCGGCACCGGTCGGCTCCGGCGCGGCGATGTGGTAGGCGTCCGAGCTGATGCCGGCGCCGGCCAGGGTGCCGTGAACCCGGGCACCGCGGGCGGCCGCGTGCTCGGCCGACTCGAGGATGAGGATCGCCGCGCCCTCGCCGAGCACGAAGCCGTCCCGTGCCTTGTCGAACGGACGGGAGGCGGCCTCGGGTGCGTCGTTGCGGCGGGACAGCGCCTGCATCTGCGCGAAGCCGGCCATGGTCAGCGCCGAGATCGCCGCCTCGCTACCGCCGGCGATCACGACGTCGGCGCGCCCGGCCCGGATGATGTCCAGCGCCAGCGCGATGGCCTCCGACCCGGAGGCGCACGCGCTGACTGGGGCGTGCACCCCCGCCTTCGCGCCGAACGCCAGGCCCACGGTGCTGGCCGGGCCGTTCGGCATGAGCATCGGCACCAGGTGCGGGGACACCCGCCGGGGGCCCTTCTCCCGGATCACGTCATGCTGGTGGAGCAGCGTGAGCACGCCCCCGATCCCCGAGGCCACACACGCGGCGAGGCGCTCCTGGTCGACCGCGGGTGAGCCCGCGTCAGCCCACGCCTCACGCGCGGCGGTCAGAGCCAGCTGCTGGCTGCGGTCGAGGGTACGAGCCTCGACCCGACCCAGCGGCGGCTCCACCGCCAGCGGCGCGGCGATCTGGACCGGGAGCTGCTCGACCCAGTCCTCGGTGAGACGCCGGACGCCGGAGCGGCCCGAGAGCAGACCCTCCCACGTCGAGGCGACATCGCCACCGAGGGGAGTGGTAGCCCCGAGGCCGGTGACGACGACCTGCCTGGGGGTCGTGGTCACGCCGCGACACCTGCCCGCTGAATGTAGGAAACCGCGTCACCGACGGTCTTGAGGGTCTTCACGTCGTCGTCCGGGATCTTCACCCCGAACTTCTCCTCCGCGGCGACGACCACCTCGACCATGGACAGCGAGTCCACGTCCAAGTCGTCGATGAAGGTCTTGTCGGCCGTCACGTCGGCCGGGTCGACACCGGCGACCTCTTCGAGGATGACGGCGAGACCGGCGAGGATGTCAGCTTGGGACATGATTGTTCCTCCTGATGGGATGTTGTCGGTCGGTGGCGGGTGGTGCGCGGGGCTGCCGCGTACCAGCGCGGAAGCGCGGGCGCCTGGATCAGGGGCGCGGTCGGGCTGGTGGTCATCGGACGCCTCGCCGCAGTGCGGTGCGGGACGGTCGCGGCGTCGAGGGTTGGTCGAGGTTGTCAGGGGCAGCGTACGAGCTGCCCGCAGTAGGTCAGGCCGGCACCGAAGCCGAACAGCAGCACCGGGTCTCCCCGGCGGATCTCGCCGCTTTCCAGCAACCGGCTGAGTCCCAGCGGAATGCTTGCGGCGGAGGTGTTGCCGGCGTCGACCACATCGCGGGCAACGGCGGCGTTCGTGGCGCCGATACCCGTCACCAACGCTTCGACGACCCGCAGGTTAGCCTGGTGCGGAACGATACCCGCGAGGTCCTCGGGTGCCACGCCGGCCTGCTCGCAGATCTGGCGGAGGACCGGGACCAGGGAGATCGCCCAGCGGAACACCGCCTGGCCCTCCATGCGGAAGACGTTGTCGCCGTAGCCGGGGACCTGGATTGTCTCGGGCCGGGACCCGTCGTGCCCCCAGACCGCGGGGCCGATCTCGTTCGTCTCCGCCGGGCCGACCACGGCTGCTCCGGCACCGTCGGCGAGCAGGATGCAGGTGCTGCGATCGTCCCAGTCGGTGTAGTCCGACAGCCTTTCGGTGGCCACCACGAGCACGTTGCGCAGGGTGCCGGCGCGCACCATGCCGGCGGCCGTCGACACCGCGTAGCTGAAACCGGCGCAGGCGCCGTTGATGTCGAACGCCCCGGCCTGGCCGGCCCCGATGCGATGGGCGATCTGCGGACCGGCACCCGGGATCTGGGAGGGAGAGGTGCAGGTCGCCCCGATCACCAGATCGATCGAGTCGGCGGTGAGGCCGGCGGCGGCGAGCGCCTTCTCCGCGGCCGCGGCGCCCATCGCGACGATGGTCTCCTCGTCGTCGGCGATGCGCCGGCTGGCGATGCCGGTACGGGCCTGGATCCAGGCGTCGGAGGTATCGACCCGCTGGGCGATCTCGTCGTTGGTCACCACCCGGGCCGGGCGGTAAACGCCGAGGCCGAGCATGCGGGCACCGGTCAGCTCGGTCATGCCTGCGCTCCCACCAGGGCGTCGTCCGTCGTCGAGCCCGGTGGAGTTCCGGGGGCCGGGCCCGCCGGGCTCGCGCTCAGGAGCTGGTCGCCGAGGTACTCGGCGACCAGCTCGCGGGCCGCGGGCAGGTCGTCGGGGCTCTTCACCGCGTGGATCGTGACACCGGGCAGTTCCCGGCGGGCGAGCCCGGCGAGAGCACCGGCCGGGGGGAGTTCGACGACCGCACCGACCCCGAGATCGCGCAGCGTCGCGAGACACAGGTCCCACCGGACCGGCGCCGCGACCTGGGCCACCAGCCGGCTGATCAGCTCGGCCGGGTCGGTGACGATCGCCCCGTCGGCGTTGGACAGCGCGGCGGCCCGCGGCACCCCGGGCCGGATGCCGCCCGCGACCGCGGCCAGCGCGTCGCGCGCGGAGGACATGTGCCGGGTGTGAAAAGCGCCGGCGACGGACAGGGGACGCGGCCGGACACCCGCGGGCGGCTCCGCGGCGAGCCGGGCGAGGTCGCGGGCGGTGCCGGCGGCGACGATCTGCCCGGCACCGTTGCGGTTGGCGGCGGTCAGGCCGAGTTCGCTCAACCGGGCGGTCACCGCCTCGGGATCACCGCCGAGCAGCGCCGTCATGCCGGTCTCGACCCGGGCGGATGCCTCGGCCATCGCGCGTCCCCGCAGGGCCACCAGGACGAGGGCCTCCTCGGCGGTGAGGGTACCGGTGAGGGCCGCAGCGGTGATCTCGCCGACGCTGTGACCGGCCAGCACCAGGGTGTCCGATCCGACCGGGGAGGTGACCGGCAGCCCGAGCTGTTCGGCCGCGACCAGCCCGCTCGCGACGATCAACGGCTGGGCGATCGCCGTATCCCGGATTGTCTCGGCGGGCGCCTCGCACCCGGCTTCGAGCAGGTCGATCCCGGCTGCGGCGGACCACCAGCGCAGCCGTTCCTCCGCCCCCTCGAGACCGCGCCAGGCGCGGAGCTGTCCGGGGGTCTGTGCACCCTGGCCGGGCGCGAGGATCGCGAGCACCTGTTCACCTAACCCTTCACGAGGACTGGTTGTCGCTGGCGGCTACTCACCGATGTGTCGACCGGATGTTGTAGGTGTCCTACAAACCGATCTGTTTGGATCGGACGTTACTGCGCGACGCTGACATCGGCCTGGAATGGCATGACGGACCTGCAAAGTAGTTCGATGTGACCATTCTCGCGCGGGGGTGAGAGGGGTGTGGGAGGACTTGAACGATCATGTTTTTCCTGTAGGTAACACACCGTCGAGGCGTCCCAGAACGAGCGCAATATGCAGGATGAAGCGTTCGCGGTGGTCCGCCGGATCCAGCCCGCACACCTCGGCGGCCTTACGGAGTCGGTAACGGACCGTGTTGGTGTGGAGATACAGCGCCCGGGCCGTCGCCTCCAGCGACGAGCCGAAGTCGAGATAGGCCCCGGCGGTCTCCAGTAGCGGGGTACCGGCGTCGCGCAGCGGGACGTACACCTCGTCGATGAGCGCCCGCCGGGCGTCAACGTTCCCCGCGAGGGCGAGTTCCGGGAGCAGGGCCCGGGCCATGACCGGCCGGGGCGCGGCCGGCCAGGCGGCGACCACGTCCGTGGCGGCGAGGGCGACCCGCGCCGCGTGCGGTGTCCCGGTCAGGTCACCGACCACCGGGCCGATCACCACCGGGCCCGGCCCGCAGGCGGGAAGCAGCGCCCGGGCCGCGTCGAGGACGGTGTTCACCGGCGCGGTGCCGCCGGCCGGGCGGGTACCCGCGGTGGGGGGAGGTTCGACGCTGTTCTCCGGCTGGAGGGTCATCTCGGGACGGCCGATGCCGTCCCTGCCGGCAGTGAAATTCCCGCCGACCACCATCACCAGGCGATCATGGTGGACCCCGGCGAGAACCTCCAGTTGGGCCATGCGGGCGAGCCGGTGCGCCTCGTCGACCACCACCTCCGGCGAGTTGCTCCCGGCCGTGCCGATGATGACGGTGACGGACGGCGGGTTACGCCAGCCCACCGCGGCTGCCCGTGACGGCAGTGCCCGGTCGACCTCGCCCCGGACCACGTGGTCGACGACCAGCGCCTCCAGCCGGGCATCCCAGGCACCGCGTTCCTCGGCGGCGCGGGCGTAGACGACCGCGCCGGCGAACGCGATGTCACGGGAGTAGCGCAGGACATCGGCGAGCAGCCGTTGCTCGTGCTCCGGGCCGGCCAGGTTCGGCACCTCGGCCTCGATCGCCTCCACCGCGACCCGGACCAGATCGACGAGCCGGCGGAAGGTCACGGCGCGGACGAGTTCCCGCGGGGCGACCCGGAAGACGTCCTCGGACAGATCCCGGGCGTGGTCGGGCCGCCGGCACCACTCCACGAACGACGAGATGCCGGCCTGCACCACGAGCTGAATTCCGGCGCGGTGACTGGCCGACATGGCTGGGAACCAGGGCAGCGCCTCCGCCATCCGGGCCGCCGCCCGGGAGGCGAGCATCCCGCTCGACCGTTCCACCCGGCGGATCACCTCGCTGGTGCTTTCTCCGCCGGGTGTGCTCCCGGTCGATGTGGGTCGGGCTTGGTCGCCGTCGGGTCTGGGGCTGGCCCCGCCGGCCGACCACGGATTGCCCAGATCAGGGATACGCGGCTCCGGGTAGTCGACGGATTGCTCCGGCACCGGCTCGGTTTCGGGGCTCGGCTCGGTCTCGGATGCCGGTGTGGGGACGGGGGGTGCCCCCGGTTCAAGGCGGGCTGTCCCGGTCGCTGCGTCCGAGGAGGAATCCGAGGAGGAGGCTGCCACGCCCGTCAGCATGCCTCAGCCGTCCCGCACCCCTGTGTATTGCGGGTCCCGGCACGTCGCTGGTCTCGGCGCATTGCCGGTCCCGGCAGGTGGCTCCGACGGGTGGTTCGGGATACCCCGGTCGGTCGGGCCTGGTCCCGGGCGTGGAATTCACCGAACGGGGGATGGTGCCGAGGCGGGAAGGCCACAGGAGCGGGAGTGGGGCGGGAGCGGAGGCGATGCGGGATGCTGCGGGTATGCGCGAGGTGAGCATTCGTGGAGACGGGATACGGCTGGGGCAGTTCCTCAAGCTCGCGGATGTGGTCGAGGCCGGGTCCGAGGTGAAGGAGCTGCTCGCGGGCGGGATGGTGCGGGTCAACGGGGAGGTCGAGACCCGGCGGGGCCGGCAGCTCGCGCCGGGGGACGAGGTTGCCGTGGCCGGCGAGGCACTCCGGGTCCTATGAGCCATCGCCACGACTCTGCCGGTCACCGGGCGTCTGCCGGTCACCGGGCGTCTGCCGGTCACCGGGCGTCAGAGCCGGTCGGAGTAGGTGTCCGCCCAGCCGTGGACCTTCGCCACGTAGGCCCTGGTCTCCTGGAAGTCGGGGATGCCCCCGGCGGTTCGCACGGCGCTCGGGCCGGCGTTGTAGGCGGCCAGGATCAGCGAGACCCGGTCGCCGGGTAGATACCCGACCTCCTGGGCGAGCCGGGCCTCGTAGAAGGCCGCGGACGGGATGGCGTCGAGCGGGTCGAGTGGGTCGGTGATCCCGTCGTGGTTGCCGTCGATCCCGAATTCGGCCCAGGTGGTGGGGAGGAACTGCATGATGCCCCGGGCGCCGGCGCGCGAGACCGCCTGCGCGTCGAACTTGCTCTCCACCCGGGCCTGCGCCGCGAGCTGCGCGGCGGTCAGGACACCGTAGGTCGCCGCCGCGGACCGGAAGACCGGGACCAGGTCGTCGGGCACGTCGAGGTGGGGGTACCGCAGTACGCCACAGCCGCTCATCAGGGTGATGACGATGAACGCGGCCAGGGTAGAACGTGCGGGCGCCCCATTGATCATCCGCACATTGTCCGTCCCCGGGATCGGGGGTGTCCCGTTGCCCACGTCGTCATGCCACGTCCCGAGGGTCTTCGTCCACGCGAAGCTATCCAACCAGGGCCGTGCGCAGTGACCGCAGGTCGGTCTCGGTGAGACCGGTGTGCCGAGCCCAGGCCGCGGGACCGCCTCAACCGGTGTCGACACCGGCCAGAAAGCCCCGCATGACCTCGGGCCGGCAGGCCAGCTGGCCCGAGGTGAGCGAGGTCACCGAGTGGTTATAGGACGGTCGGTCGGCCAGGCGGGCGTTGACCCGGTCGATGCGCTCGTTCGTCTGGACGTAGTCGGCGATGATCGCCTCGGGGTGCACGCCGACGAGACTGAGGAGCAGGGCAGCGAGCACGCCGGTACGGTCCTTTCCCGCCGCGCAGTGGAACAGGGCCGGGCCCGCCGCCGGCTGGGCCAGCAGGTGCAGCGCCCTGGCCACCGAGTCCCCGGCCAGGCGCAGGTAGTCCAGGTAGTGCTCGATTCGGTCGGCTGAGTCGCGGTCCTTGACGATGGCAGGGTAGCGCGGGTCGTCCGGCATCACCCATTCACCGGGGAGAAAGGACAGGTTGTGGTAAGCGACCGGTTCGTAGGCGAGCGGCCCGCGGCCCTCCCGCTCCGCCTCCTCCTTGGCCCGTAGGTCGATGACCATGCGTAGCCCGAATGTCTCCCGCAGCGTGAGCACGTCACCGCCCGTCAGGGCCTGGACGGAGTCGGTGCGCAGGAACACCCCCCATCGGGTGGTTGCACCGTCCAGGGTAGGCAGCCCACCCAGATCTCGCGCGTTATCGCAACCCGACATGTTGAACCATCGCTCCACACGCTGATCGTAGAGCCCGAGGTGGTGCCGCCGGGCCCGTTGGGCGCAGTCGGGTCAGGGGCGCAGTCGGGTCAGGGGTGCGGATCAGCCACACGGTGGGGCGTCCCGCTGACTGGGCGGAGGGCTGGCGAGCCTCGCCGTCGTGTGTGCCCCACCTGACTCGGGTTGCGGCTGCTCGGGTGCGGCGTGCTCGGGTGCGATGTGGATCGGCCGGGCGGGCACCCCGGCGACGACCTGCGCGGCCCGGATGTCGTCGGTGACGACGGACCCGGCTCCCACAACCGCTCCGTCGCCGATGCTGCGCAGGCCGACGATGCTCGCCTGCGCGCCGATCCACGCCCGCGCGCCGATGGCGACCGCACCGGAGAGCCGGGCCCCCGGCGCGACCGTGACATAGTCGCCCAGGCGGCAGTCGTGCGCCACGCTGGCGCCGATGTTCACCACTACGTGCCGGCCGGTTTCGACGTTGGTGGTGATGCTGGCGAGAGCACAGACGACGGTACCCGGCCCGAGCTTCACGTCACCTCCGACGCTGGCCCGGGGGTGGACGAGGGTCGCCGGTCGCCGGCCGCGGGCGCTGGCGTACCGGTCGACGCGGGACCGGGTGGCCGCGTCGGCGAAGCCGATCAGGTAGTCGGCGTCGAGCCGATCGAGCAGGTCGAGTCCACCGAGGAGCGCGGCTCCGCGCCGGGCGAGTGGATCCGGGTCCACGCGGTCGTCATCGACGAAGCCGAGGACGTCGTAGCGGGGACCCTCGGTGGCCGCGTTGACCGCCTCCACCAGATCGAGCAGTTCCCGGCCGTGCCCTCCCGCGCCCACGATGACCAGCGAGCGCAGGTGAGCGGGCACGCGGCGACCGTAGCCCCCTATCTAGACGAGTTCAATCTGACACTCAGAGTAGTCGATTTGACCTTCTGGATGGCGTGGTGTCGCTCTTCGTGAAGAGATAGCCGGCGCAGGCGACCGATTATACTACTATTCGTATCATCATTATCTCGAAGGGTGATGAATGGTGAAGGTAGTCGTGACGGGTGGGGCCGGCTTCATCGGGGCCCACCTGACCAGAGCGATCCTCGCGGCGGGCGCGGAGGTCGTCGTGATCGACGATCTGAGCACCGGGGCCCTGTCGAAGCTCGCCGGGCTGCCGGCCGAGCTCGTCGTCGGCAGCGTGACCGACCGGACGCTGGTCGAACAGGCGTGCACCGGAGCGTCGAGCATCGTGCACCTGGCTGCCCGGCCGTCGGTCGAACGGTCGTTGCTCGACCCGATGGCCACCCACGCGGTGAACGCGACCGGCACCCTGACGGTGCTCGGCGTCGCCCACCGGGCCGAGACGCACGTCGTCGTCGTGTCCTCCTCATCGGTCTATGGTGATCAATCGGCCGCTGGTGTTCAACCGGCGGCCGATGACCGGTCGGCCGCCGATGGCGCGGGCCCGCTGCCGCGGTCGGCGGGCACCCCGTGCCTTCCGCGCAGTCCCTTCGCGGCCTCGAAGCTCGCCGCCGAGGGATATGCGCTGTCCTACCAGGCCAGTTTCGGTCTGCCGGTGCTCACGGTCAGACTGTTCGACGTGTTCGGCCCGTACCAGTCCGCCGGGCACACGTACGCGGCCGTGGTGCCGACCTTTATCGAGGCTGCGTTGGCCGGCCGGCCGCTGACGGTGCACGGGGACGGCCGGCAGACGCGCGATTTCATCCCTGTCGAGCTGGTCACCGGGATGCTGTGCGATGCGGTGCGCCGCCGGCTGACCCATCCACACCCGGTCGACATCGGGTCCGGGACCCGTACCGACCTGCTCACCCTGATCGTCCGGCTGGAGGGGATCCTCGGCCGGCGGCTGGTCGTCGAGCACGCCGCGCCCCGGCCCGGGGAGATCCGGGACTCCCAGGCGGACACGACGACGATGCGTTCGCTGTTCCCGGACGCGCCCGGGGCGGATCTCACCACCGCGTTGAC
Source organism: Frankia sp. CcCS3 (assembly GCF_977927575.1). Lineage (NCBI taxonomy): Bacteria > Bacillati > Actinomycetota > Actinomycetes > Frankiales > Frankiaceae > Frankia > Frankia sp. CcCS3. The sequence continues at coordinate 21,514 of NZ_CDWRCL010000018.1, read as the reverse complement.
GGCAACCGTGGCCTGGTACGCCGACCGGCTGGGGGCGGACCGGGCACCGGCCCCAGCCGTCCTCCCGTGACGGCTGGGGCCCGTGCACCGGCGAGTGCGGCCCCCGTGCGAGGCGGCAGTGACGGCACGCCGTGACGGCACGCCGTGATGTGGATCGCTGTAACGATCCGCTTGCCATCGTCGGCATTCACGACTTTTTGACCTTCCCGAACGGGTTACCGGGCCGGGTGCGGTCGACGGTTGGACGCCGTGGGCTGGATGGGAATCCGCCCGGTCACGTCCGCGCCGGCCGGGACCTCGTCCGCCGCGGCGTCCGTGCCGGCGAGGGCCGCGAGTTCGGCCAGCACCTCTTCCGGCGGGGCCCAGGGATCGAGGGCGAGGGCATGGGTCGGGTCCAGGGCGGGCACGCCCACGTGCGAGATCAGCGGGTGGTGCGGTCGATGGTCGTCCTCGCCTGCGCCGAGGAGCTCCTCATGGAGCTTCTCGCCGCGGCCGAGCCCGGTGTAGACGATCTCGATCGGCCGGTTCTCCCGAGCCACGAGCCGGGCGGCCACGTCCGCGATGCGCACCGGCTCGCCCATGTCGAGGACGAGGGCCTCGCCGGGTGATCCCAGCGCCCCAGCCTGCAGGACCAGCTGCACCGCCTCGTGGATGGTCATGAAGTACCGGGTGACCTCGGGGTGGGTGACGGTGATCGGCCCGCCGGCGGCCAGCTGGCCGGCGAAGACGGTCAGGACGGAGCCGTTGCTGCCCAGGACGTTGCCGAACCGGACGCTGACCAGCGTTCCGCGGGCCCGGCGGGCGAGGCACGCGGTGAGCCGCTCGGTGATCCGCTTCGAGTAGCCGAGGGCGCTCGTCGGGTTCGCCGCCTTGTCCGTGGAGATGTTGACCAGCCGGTCGACGCCGCAGGCCACGGCCGTCTCCAGGATCGTCAGAGTGCCCCAGACGTTGGTCTTCACTGACTCGCCGGGGAAGCGTTCGAGCAACGGGAGGTGTTTGAGCGCGGCGGCGTGGAAGACGACCTCGGGCCGGCGCTCCGTGAACAGCGTGGTCATCAGGTCGATGTCGCGGATGTCGCCCAGCACGATGGCGTCGTCGTCGAGCATCGCCCGGCCGGAGATCGACAGCTGCACCGCGCGCAGTGCCGACTCGTCCCGGTCCAGCATGATCAGTTCGGCCGGCCCGTAGCCGGAGATCTGCCGGCACAGCTCCGAGCCGATCGATCCGCCCGCCCCCGTCACGAGCACCCGTCGGCCCGCGAGGTAGCTCGCGGCGGCGGACATGTCGGTGCGGATCTGCCGCCGGCCGAGGAGGTCGGCGAGGTCGAGGTCACGGATGTCCCCGACGCCGACCCGCCCGTCGATCAGGTCCGCGACGCGGGGAAGCACCTTCACGGTCAGCCCGGCGCCCTCGGCGATTGCGCTGATCTCCCGCAGCAGTGTGCCGTCGGCGCTGGGGATCGCCACGAGCAGGGTCCTGGCCCCGGTCGACTCGGCGACGGCGCCGATCCGCTCCCGGCCACCACGTACCCGGACCCCGAGCAGCTGGAGGTTGTGCGTGCTCGGGTCGTCGTCGAGCAGCGCGACCGGGTAGTAGGGACTGTCCCGGGTGCGCAGCATGGCCGCCAGTACCCGTTCGGCCCCGTCACCGGCGCCGAACACGAGGAGCGGTTCGGCGTGGTCCCTGTTCGGCCGGCGGAGGTGTTCCTCGGTCAGCCGCCAGAGGTAGCGGATGCCGAACATCACGACCAGGGCCACCGCGCCGCCCAGCGGCGGCACGCTCAGCGGGACGGGTCTCGGGGAGCCGAACACGGCGATGACGACGACCACGCTGACGACCGTGAGCAGGACCGACACGAGCAGGCCGAGGACCTCCTCGAAGCCGCCGAAGCGGTAGCGCCCCAGGTAGAGGTGCAGGGCGGTGCCCAGGAAGTGGAGCACGCAGACGGCGAGCGTGCAGATGACCCAGAAGCCGAGATCGCTCAGCGCGCCGAGAGTGAAGTCCAAGCGGCCGATCTGGGCCGAGATGAGGCCCAGGACCAGCGCCGCGCTGTCCAGAGTGATCTGCAGGCCAACCCGCTGGCGGAGGTTGAGCCGGGAGGCGCGCCGTGCGATGTGTGCTGTCCACCGACCATGACTCACTCCGTCTACTCTACGTCTCCACATGGGGCCATAGAGTAAGCGTGGCTAAGAGTAAAAGAATGACTACCCATCGAGTATGTTGAGTCAGTCTTCGATGACGGTGAGTGGTCGGGACCGAGGTCCCGGGAGGGTGGTCGACGGGTGGAGCTGCGCGACTACGTCCGTGTTCTGCGCCGAAGCTGGATGATCATGATTGCCGGCATGGTCCTCGGCGGGCTGCTGGCCGCCACGGCGACCTGGCGAACGACGAAAGAGTACGCCGCCTCGGTGACGATGGTCGTCTCCTCGTCGGACAACGGCGCCGGAGCCGTCTCGGCCTACCAGGGAGGCCTGTTCTCCCAGCAACGCGTCAAGTCCTACGCCAACCTGGTGGCCAGCGAGCGGGTGGCGACGGCCGTGATCGCACGCCTGCACCTGCACGCGACTCCGGAGGCCCTGCGGGCCCAGATCAGCGCGCACGCCGTCCCGGACACCGTGCTGCTCCAGACCGTCGTGCGCGATCCCGACCCGAGACGAGCCATGATCATCGCAGATGCTGTCGGTGAGGCGTTCTCCACCACCATTGCGGAGATCGAGACGCCGTCGGTCGACGAACCGCCCTCCGTGCGGGTGACTGTCTGGGAACACGCGAAGCTGCCCGTCTCGCCCGTCTCGCCCCAGCCGATCCGCGACCTCGCGCTCGGAGTGCTGCTCGGGCTGATCGTCGGCATCGCCGCCGCGGTCGTCCGGTACCGCCTCGACACGAGCGTGTCCAGTGAGGACGACGCCCGTGAGACGACCGAGCTGCCCAACCTCGCCGTCATCGGCTACGACGGTGCCGCCGCCCGGCATCCCCTCATTGTCAACACCGGGCCCCGCTCGGCCCGGGCGGAGGCGTTCCGCCAGCTGCGGACCAACCTGCAGTTCATCGAGGTGGACACCGGACCTCGATCGATCCTGGTGAGCAGTGCGGTCTCCGGTGAGGGCAAGACCACCGTGGCCTGCAACCTCGCGATCACCCTGGCGCAGGGCGGTGCGCGGGTCTGCCTGATCGAGGGGGACCTGCGACGGCCGTCGTTCGGCGAGTACCTCGGGGTCGAGTCCGCCGCCGGGCTCACCTCGGTCCTCATCGGCGCCGCGGACCTCGACGACGTCCTGCAGCCCTGGGGGGAGGGCCGGGTCGGGGAGGGGCGCGTAGAGGTCCTCGCCAGCGGCCCCATCCCGCCGAATCCCAGCGAGCTGCTCGGCTCCAAGGGCATGGCCGAACTCATCAACCTGCTGTCCGCCCGCTTCGACATCATCCTGGTCGACGCCCCGCCCCTGCTACCGGTGACCGACGCGGCCGTGCTCGCCACCCGGGTCGAGGGGGTTCTGCTGGTGATGCGGGCCGGTCGGACCCGCCGCGAGCACCTCCGGCGGGCCGTCGAGGCGCTGCGGGCGGTCGACGCCCGGATGATCGGCACCGTGCTGAACATGGTGCCGGTCAAGGGACCCGACGCCTACGACTACGGCCCGCGCGACGGTTACGCGCCACGCGGCCGGCACGCCAGGACCTCCTCGCCCCGAACCCTGGAGATCCCGACGCCCGATTCCGGAGTCCGGCCCGCCTGGCCGGTCATCTCGCCTCCGTCACCGGCGCTGCCGCCACCGGCTCCGGCTTCTCCTGCTCCGGCCGCGACGCCGGTTCCCGCCACCACGGAGCGTCTCGGGATAGTCGACGGTGGCGACGAGCCGAGCTCGGCGCGGGACCCGCTGCCCGACGGCGCCACGACCGGCCCGAGCGCCACGACCGGCCCGAGCGGCGGACCGCACGTCAGGGTGCCGGCGGCACGCGGATCGGCCGAGGAGATCATCTCCGTCGGCGGAAGGACACCGCGCGGTACGGATCCGGCTGGCGGGACGACGCCGGATGACGACGGCGCGACCCGGCCGCCGTTCTCCCCATGACGGGTTCGCCACCGGGGGAGAGCACCGGGTCCGCTCCGGGCCCGGATCCGGTGGGCCTAGATCCGGTTCCGGACCTGGACCGGGTTCCGGACCTGCTCACGCGGGCGCCCGTGGGCGGGCGGGACGTGGGTGGGCGGAACATAGGTGGGCGGGACGTGGGTGAAGGTGGCGTGGGTGGGCGGGACGTGGGTGGCGGTGGCGAGGCCGGGGCGGGGCAGCACCGCGTCGGCCGTGGTCGCCGGCGTCATCGTGGTCGCCGGGCCCGGTACCGCCGGCTGGCCGCCGGGGTCGCGACGGCCCTCGTCGTGCTGGTGGCGATGACCGCCTGGGTGGTCGTGCGCGGACTACTGGCCAAGTCCCGTCTTGACGAGGCCAGGCAGCGGATCGCCGTCCTGCAGCGGCAGGTTCTGAGCGGAGACTTTCCCCGCGAGGCCGAGTTGCGGTCGCAGCTCGAGCAGATCCAGCGGCGGGCCACCGATGCGCGGGCCCTGACCTCGGATCCGGTGTGGTCGGCGTTCGGGCGGCTGCCCGTCGCCGGCTGCCCGCTGCGCTCGGCGGCAACACTGATCCGAGAGGTGGACGCGGTCGCCGGCACCAGCCTGCCGGCCGTGGCCGACCTGGGTCCCTCCCTCGATCCGCGGGTGCTGCGCCAGCGTATGACGATCAATGTCCGGGCGCTTGCCGCGGTCCGCCGCCCGGCCGAGCGATCCTTCAACGCCATCTCCGCGTTGCAGGCGGCAGTGGAGAACGTACCCGACTGCGGATGGGCCGGGCGGGCCAGCGGCATCGCCGACGCCCGCGCCGAGATGATCGACCGGAGCCGGCGCCTGTCCGGTGCGCTGGGCACCGTCGTTCTGGCCGCCCGGGTCGGTCCCGCCATGCTCGGCGGGGGCGGTGCCCGTCGCTACCTGCTGATCGTCCAGAACCCGGCCGAGTCCCGCGCCAACGGGGGGATCATCGGTGGGTTCGGCCTGCTGACCGCGGAGCACGGGCGGCTGTCCCTCGACGGCATCTCGGGCAATGGTGCTCTGCCGGGCGGCCCCACCCAGCAGCGACCCGCGACGAGGCTGCCGGTCCCGTTCGCGGCCCGTTACGGCGCCTTCTGGCCCGACCGTATCTGGGCGAATATCAACCTGACCCCCGACTACCCGATGGCCGGCAGGCTCTACAGCGCGTTCTACCGGGCCGGCACGGGCCTCGACGTCGACGGCACGATCAGCGTCGACCCCACGACGTTGTCGTATCTTCTCGCCGCGAGCCGGCCCGCGGTGCTCCCCGACGGCACGTCGGTGGCCGCGGAGCACCTGGTCGATCTCGTCGAGTCGCGCGTCTATGGCAAGATCATGGACGCGGCCGCCCGCGACCGCTTCTTCGCCCAGGTCGGTCAGGCCGTCTATGCGGCCGTGGAGTCGGGAGCCGGTGATACGACGAAACTCGTGACCGCGCTGGGACGGGCCGCTCGCGAGGGCCGGCTGGAAATATCCAGCAACCACGCCGAGGAGCAGCGGATTCTTTCGTCCACGGCGCTGGGTGGTGCGCTGCCGGACGTGCCCGGGCCGTTTCTCGGGGTCGTCACCCAGAACGCGACGGCGAGCAAGCTGGACTACTGGCTACGGCGGCAGACCACCTACCGCCTGCAGCGGCAGCCGAACGGCGCCGGCGTGGCGACGATCACGATCCGGCTCACCAACGCCGCCCCGGACGGGCTGCCGGCCTATGTGCGCCACCGGCAGGATCTCAAGGACGCCGCTGGGAATCCCCGGGCGCAGAACAATCTCTGGCTCTCGGTGTACACGGGCCGAGGCAGCTGGCTCGTCGGTGCCCGGCTCGACGGTGTGCCCATCGGCCTTGCCAGCGGTTCCGAGTCCGGGCATCCCGTGCTCTCCACCTATCTTACCGTCGATCGCGGCCAGACCCGGACCCTGGAAATCAAGGTCCGGGAGCCGGTAGGCGGCCCGGCGCTCACCGTGCGCCCGCAGCCGTTGCCCGTCGCGGAGCGATTGGAGGTGCAGGGGCTGCCGGTCGTCCCTCCCTGGTCATCCCAAAGGTCATCTCAAGCCCAGAACTGACTACTCTGACTACAGAGAGTTCTGACCCTTCACCCGCATCGAGTCGCCCGCATCGGGGCCTGATCCGCTTCGCCATCAACGCAGCGGATCGAACGGCGACAGCTCGGCCGCGGGCGAACCGGTGGCGATGGCGTCGGCGAGGAGGCGGCCGGTGACCGGGCCGAGGGTGATGCCCCACATGCCGTGCCCGCCGGCGATGAAGACACGCGGCGAGGTGGTCGGGCCGATCAGCGGCAGACCGTCCGGGGTGCACGGGCGTGGTCCCACCCATTCGGCGGTGCGGGTGTCCAGGTCCACTCCGCGCAGCAGGCCGCGGGTCGCCTCGACCACCGCCCGGATGCGCCGCGGGTCGGCCGCCGCGTCCGGATGGCGGAACTCCATCATGCCGGCGACCCGCAGGCCGTCCCCCAGGGGAGTGCAGGCCACCCGGGAGGTGGGGAAGTAGATCGGACCGCTCGGCGGCTGCTCGGTCGCGACCAGGAAGCTGTATCCGCGACCGGCCTGGACGGGAAGGCGGACCCCGAACGGACGGGCCAGCCGGGGAAGCCAGGCGCCGGTGGCGATTACCGCCGCGTCGTAAGGCCCACCGGGCCCCCCTGGCCCGAGCAGTTCCACCCGGCCACCTGCCTCGCGCACCTCGTCGATGGCCATCGCCTCGTGCACGAGGCCGCCGCGTTCCCGGACGCTGTCGGCGAGGGCGGCGACGAAGCGGCCGGGATCGCAGAACCGCTGCCCATGCACGGACACGACGTACCGGACCTGCTCGGACAGCAGAGGTTCGAGGTCGCGGGCGGCCGCCGGGCCCAGCACCTCGGCATCGACGGGCTGGCCGGTCGCCCGGATCTCGGCGAGCTCCGTCAGGAGGGCGTCGAGGCCGGACCGGGCGCGATAGCCGGCCAGGAACGGGTTGGCGGCGCGGGTCGGCGCGGTCACGCCGCCCGCCGCGAGCTCGTCGAAGGCACCGAGAGCAGCACGGGTCAACGGCACCAGCGCACGCATGGCGGTTCGCCACCGTGCGGTCGTGCTGTGCCGGACGAATCCGGCGATGAAGCGGGCGAGCCCCGGATCGGCGACCGGAGGCACGTACACCGGTGAGTCCGGGCGCAGGAGCACCCGCAGCCCGTAGCGCAGGACCGCGGGCTCCGGCAGGGGCGTCGCGAGCCCCGGGGTGAGCCAGCCGGCGTTGCCCCAGGACGATCCGGCTCCGGCCCAGGTGGGCCCGGCGGTGAGGTGGTCGCGGTCGAAGACCGTCACCCGCCTGCCGTGGTCCTGGAGGAACCACGCCACGCACAGCCCGACCATCCCGCCGCCGATCACCGCCACCTGGTCGGGAACGGCGTGCCCCGGACGCAGGCGTGACCCGTGCGGCGCGCTCAGCCCCGCGGCGTTCCCGGCCGGTCGGGTCGTGTCCGTCGATCCCGTCACGTCCGCCTTGATCGGGTGATTTCCCACCGCCGCCATTATCCTCCCGCGCCGCCGGATCCGCCGTACCGCGAAGAGCTCCTTTTCGGTGGAGGGTTAGGCACGGTCCACGGTCTCTGGACCGTGCCTAACCCTCCACACTTCTCCGCTCTACCGGAGGCCGATCGAGGCCCGCAGGACCTCGCGGTTGAGCGTGGCGATGCTGTCCAGCGGGATGCCCTTCGGGCAGGCGACGGTGCACTCCCCGGTGTTGGTGCACCCGCCGAAGCCCTCGGCATCCATGGCCTCGACCAGGTTGAGCGTGCGGCTCGCCCGCTCCGGAGCGCCCTGGGGCAGGCTGTTGAGGTGCACGACCTTCGCCGAGGTGAACAGCATGGCCGAGCCGTTGGGGCAGGCCGCGACGCAGGCGCCGCAGCCGATGCAGGTGGCGTTGTCGAACGCCGTGTCCGCGACGGCCTTGGGCACCGGGGTGGAGTGCGCCTCGGGGGCGCTGCCCGTCGGGGCGCTGATGTAGCCGCCGGCCTGGATGATCCGGTCGAGGCCGGAGCGGTCCACCATCAGGTCGCGGACGACGCCGAATGCGACCGAGCGCCACGGCTCGACGTCGATGACGTCCCCGTCGGAGAACTCCCGCACATGCAGCTGGCAGGTGGTGGTTCGTTCCCGGGGGCCGTGGGCCTGGCCGTTGATGACCACTCCGCAGGCGCCGCAGATGCCCTCGCGGCAGTCGTGGTCGAAGCTGACTGGCTCCTCGCCCTGCAGGGTCAGTCGCTCGTTGAGCACGTCGAGCAGTTCGAGGAAGGACATGTCCGGGTTCGCGTCGGGCACCTCGTAGGTGACCATGCGGCCTGGCTCGTCCGGTCCGGCCTGGCGCCAGATCTGAAGGGTGAGCTTCACGGTCGGCTCCTCGTACAGTCGTGATCCATTGACCGGCACCGCCTCACGCGTAGTTACGCTGGGCGAGGTGGACGTGCTCGAACTCCAGAACCTCGCGGTGCAGCACCGGCGGGGTTTCCGTGCCGGCGAACTCCCAGGCCCCGACGTAGGCGAACCGGTCGTCGTCGCGAAGGGCCTCGCCGTCCGGGGTCTGGCTCTCGACCCGGAAGTGCCCCCCGCAGGACTCCTCGCGGTGCAGGGCGTCGACGCACATCAGCTCGCCGAGTTCGAGGAAGTCCGACACCCGGTTCGCCCGCTCCAGGCTCTGGTTGACACTACCCGCGCCGCCTGGCACCTTGACCTGTCGCCAGAACTCCTCGCGCAGCTCCGGAAGACGCCCCAGCGCCTTGCGCAGGCCGTCCTCGCTGCGCGCCATCCCGCACTCGTCCCACATGATCTCGCCGAGCTCACGGTGGAACGAGTCGACGGTGCGGTCGCCGTTCACGGTGAGCAGGCGGGTCAGCCGGCCCGTCGCCTCGGCCGCCGTCTCCGCGACCGCGGGATGGCTCGCGTCGACCGCGCCCAGCTTCGTCGAGGCGATGTAGTCACCCAGCATGGGCGGCAGCACGAAGTAGCCGTCGGCGAGACCCTGCATCAGCGCGCTCGCGCCGAGACGGTTGGCGCCGTGGTCGGAGAAGTTCGCCTCCCCGATCACGAAGAGCCCCGGAATGCTGCTCTGCAGATCGTAGCCCACCCACAGCCCGCCCATGGTGTAGTGGACGGCCGGGTAGATCCGCATCGGCACCTTGTACGGGTCCTCGGCGGTGATCCGCTCGTACATCTCGAACAGGTTGCCGTACTTCTCGCGGACCTTGTCCTCGCCCATCCGCTTGATGGCGTCGGCGAAGTCGAGGTAGACGCCGAGCCCGCCCGGGCCTACGCCGCGGCCGGCGTCGCACTGGTACTTCGCCGCCCGCGATGCGATGTCACGGGGGACCAGGTTGCCGAACCCCGGGTAGATCCGCTCGAGGTAGTAGTTGCGCTCGTTCTCCGGGATGGTGTCGGGCGAGCGGGTGTCGCCCGCCTTCTTCGGCACCCAGATGCGGCCGTCGTTGCGCAGCGACTCGCTCATCAGCGTGAGCTTGCCCTGGTAGTCGCCGGAGCGGGGGATGCAGGTCGGATGGATCTGGGTGTAGCACGGGTTGGCGAAATACGCCCCGCGCCGGTGCGCCCGCCAGATCGCGCTGGCATTGGAGTTCTTGGCGTTCGTCGACAGGTAGAACACGTTGCCGTACCCGCCGGTGGCGAGCACGACGGCGTCGGCGAGGTAGGTGGAGACCTGGCCGGTGACCAGGTCGCGGGCGACGATGCCGCGGGCGTGCCCGTTGATGACGATCAGGTCGAGCATCTCGGTGCGCGGGTGTATCTCCACGCCGCCGGCGTCGATCTGCCGGGACAGCGCCTGGTAGGCGCCGATCAGCAGCTGCTGACCCGTCTGGCCCCGGGCGTAGAAGGTCCGCGAGACCTGCACACCGCCGAACGAGCGGGTGTCGAGCAGGCCGCCGTACTCCCGGGCGAAGGGCACACCCTGCGCCACGCACTGGTCGATGATCTGGGTGGACGTCTGCGCGAGACGGTAGACGTTGGACTCCCGGGAGCGGAAGTCGCCGCCCTTCACCGTGTCGTAGAACAGCCGGTGGACCGAGTCGCCGTCGTTGCGGTAGTTCTTCGCCGCGTTGATGCCGCCCTGGGCGGCGATGGAGTGCGCCCGGCGCGGCGAGTCCTGGTAGCAGAACTGGATGACCCGGTAGCCCTGCTCGGCGAGGGTGGCGCCGGCGGCGCCACCGGCGAGCCCCGTGCCGACGACGATCACGGTGTGGCGGCGCCGGTTGGCCGGGTTGACCAGCTTGGCGGTGAAGCGTCGCTTGTCCCAGCGTTGCTCGATCGGTACGTCCGGCGCCGCGGTGTCGGCGATGTCGGCACCGAGGTTGTAAAACGACATGTCAGCCCTTCCCATGCTTCCGGCACCGCGCCGCGCAATGTTGGCCGCGGAGCCGTCGGCTGTTCAATCCACCAGTGCAGTGACCCGTCGGCCCAGCGACCCGTCGGCCCAGTGCCGTGCCGTCAATCCACCAGGCCGGCGAGAACCGACACCGGGACGATCACGAATCCCACCGTGAGGAGAACCGCGAGGGCATTGGCGGAGGCCTTGAAAACTCGGTCCCGTTTTGGGTTGTTGACACCGAGCGTCTGGGCCGCACTCCAGAAGCCGTGCTGGATGTGGAGCCCGAGGGAAATCATGGCGGCGATGTAGATGAGCGTGACCCACCACACGCTGAAACTCGACACGACGTTGTCGTAGGCGGCACCTTCGACCCCGTGTCGGTTGAGGGTCAGCGTCGTGAAATCGAGGATGTGGTACACGATGAACAACGCGAGGGTGATTCCCCCGTAGCGCATCACATGCGTGGCATAGCTGGCCCGGGCTCGTTGGCGGTGGACGTACTTTGTCGGCCGGGCCCGCAGGTCACGCCGGCTGAGCTGGTACGCGGACACCGCGTGCAGGCCCACGGCCAGCACCAGCACGACGCGTTGGATCCATAGGTACCACGTATCGTGCAGGATCGGCTCGCCGATCGCCCGGAGCCAGCCGGCGTACTGGTCGAAGTCGTTAGGGCCGAAGAAAATCTTCAGGTTCCCGAGCATGTGAGCGATCAGGAACAGGAGCATCAGCAGCCCGGTGACGGCCATCACGGTCTTTTTGCCGATGGTTGACCGCCACAGGTTGCGCAGGACGGACGAAGATCGCGGGGGCCGCGGGGTGGGCGCAGGGGACGCCGATCGCGCCGGGGTTGTCACAGCCACGAGCGCACCCTAGAGCGCACTCCCTCCAGTGGTCCAAGACATGATAAACCTGGACTCGATAGTGCCGTCCTATCGACGTCTACGCTGGCGGCGTGCAGCTCCACCAGCTCGCCTATTTCGTCGCCGTCGCGGAGACCCGGCACTTCACCCGGGCCGCCCAGCGGGTGCATGTCGCCCAGCCGTCCCTGTCCCAGCAGATCCGCGCCTTGGAGCAGGAGCTGGGCACACCTTTGTTTAACCGCGCGCGGGGGAACATCAGCCTGACCCCGGCGGGGGAGACGCTCCTGCCGCTCGCCCGGCGCATCCTCACCGACACCGAGACCGCCCGCCAGCGGGTCACCGAGCTGCTCGACCTGCGCCACGGCACGGTGCGCCTCGGTGCCACCCCGAGCCTGTGCACCGGCTTCCTGCCCGACGTGCTGCGACTGTTCCACCAGCGGTACCCGGGCATCCGCCTGCTGGTCGAGGAGGGGGGATCACGCGACCTTGTCCGCGATCTGGCCGCGGGCAGCCTGGACCTGGCGTTGATCATCCTTCCGCTGCAGAGCAGCGACCCGGCACTGGCGACCTCGCCGCTGATCCGCGAGAGCCTGGTCCTCGTCTCGTCGCTGGACGAGCCACCGATCGTCGCCGGGCGCCCGCTAACCGTGGCCGATCTGCGCAACCACCCGATGGTGATGTTCCGCCGCGGCTACGACCTGCGGGAGGCCACCGTGACGGCCTGCCGGGAGGCCGGATTCGAGCCGATTTTCGCGATCGAGGGCGGGGAGATGGACGCCGTGCTCGGTTTCGTCGCGGCGGGTCTGGGCAGCGCGGTGATTCCGAGCACGGTTGCCCACCGGCTCGGCATGCGGGTCACCCCGTTCGTGCTCCCGGGGCTGCAACGCACCATCGGGCTGGCGCGTCGCCGCGACGTCGAGCCGACCCGTGCCGCCGTCGAGTTGCAACGGGTCCTGTGGGAGTACCTCCGCGACGCCGAAGCCTCGGGCAACCTTCCCGACGGCACCCGACTCCTCGCCGGACCGACCTCCGCCGGCACGTGATCTGTCATCTTCAGGCTCTCGTGCAACATATTCGATGAGGTGGACCTTTCGCGGCGGGGCGGTCGGGTTTTTTCGAGTGAATCGCCATCTCTTTTTCTGGTTCGGCGTGTGGTCCGCCCGTCCACCGAGCCCATTTTTTCCGCCCACCCGCACGCGATCCGGTCGGGTGGGCTTAAAGTTGTGCGAGCGGTCGTAGATCGGGCGGTTTCCGGTCTACGGGGACTGGCTGCGGGGGGACTGGTTGCGGGGACCACTGCCAACACGCTGTTCGCGTGAACTGGCGCCAGTGCACAACGGGGGCAGCGTCGGAGCTGCCGTCGACCTCGAACACACGGGAGGCGATATGAACAGCGTCGACATTGCCCTGAAGGAATCGCTCGAGATAAGCGGGGCGCTTGGGGCTGCCCTCGTCGACTTCACCAGTGGAATGACCCTCGGAACGGCCGGTAACACGCATGCGATCGATCTCGAGATCGCCGCGGCCGGAAACACCGAGGTCATCCGGGCGAAGATTCGGACGATGGAGAGTCTCGGGCTTCAGGACACCATCGAGGACATCCTGATCACGCTGGGTCGCCAGTATCACCTGATCCGGTTGTTGCAGAGCCATTCCGGCCGTGGCCTGTTCCTCTATCTGGTGCTCGACAAGTCGCGCGCGAACCTCGCGCTGGCCCGTCATCGGCTGCGCGCCGTCGAGTCGCAGCTCGACGTCTGAGTGCTTCCGGGGCCCGATCAGGCGGCGCGTCCTCGCCACGGGCCTGGTGCCGGCGCGCCGGTGACCGGACGACGGTGACCGGACGACGGTGATAGGGATATGACGTGAATATGAGCGTGCCGACGCTGCGGATCCGTGGCGGCGTGCTGGTCGGTCCGACGGATGTCCGTGACGAGGTCTGGGTCGTCGACGGCCGGATCACCTTCTCCGCCCCCACCGGTGCGGCGGCCCGGGACGTACGGACGGTCTCCGGATGGGTGTTGCCCGGCCTCGTCGACGCTCACTGCCATGTCGGCCTCGCTGCGCACGGCGCCGTCGACAGGCCCACCACCGAGCAGCAGATCATCACCGACCGGGCGGCGGGCGCGCTGCTGCTGCGCGACGCCGGCTCCCCGGCCGACACCCGGTGGATCGACGCCCGTGACGACCTGCCCCGGCTGGTGCGGGCCGGCCGGCACATCGCCCGGCCCCGGCGCTACCTCCGCAACTACGCGGCGGAGGTCGAGCCGGCCGACCTCGTCGCCGAGGTCCTCGCGCAGGCCGACCGGGGCGACGGGTGGGTGAAGCTCGTCGGCGACTGGATCGACCGCGGGCTGGGCGACCTGGCGTCGTGCTGGCCCGCGGACGTGGCGAAGGCCGCGATCGACGCGGCGCACGCCGCCGGAGCCCGAGTCACCGCCCACTGCTTCGCCGAGGACTCCCTCGCGGATCTCGTCGAGGCGGGGATCGACTGCATCGAGCACGCCACCGGTCTCACCGAGCACACGATCCCGCTGTTCGCCGAGCGGGGGGTCGCCATCGTGCCGACCCTGGTGAACATCTCGACCTTCGAGGACATCACCGCGGGCGCCGAGGCGAAGTTCCCCGCCTATGCCCGGCACATGCGCGCCCTGCACGCCCGGCGCCATGACACCGTGCGGGCGGCCTACGATGCCGGCATCCCGATCTTCGTCGGTACCGACGCCGGGGGAAGCCTCCCGCACGGGCTGGTCGCCGCGGAGGTGGCCGAGCTCCGCCTGGCCGGGCTGCCGGCGGCGGCCGCGCTCGACGCGGCGACCTGGGGGGCCCGCTCCTGGCTCGGTTATCCGGGCCTGTCCGAGGGCGCCTGGGCCGATCTGGTGGTGTATCCGAGCGACCCGCGGGCCGACGTCGCGGTGCTCGGCGCCCCGGACCTCATCGTCCTGCGCGGACGGCCGGTCTCTCCCTGAACGTCCCTGCGTCCCCCCGGGTACGCGGCCGGTCAGCGGGGAGCATCGAGGACCTGCCGGACCTTGTCCAGCAGGGTGCGTTCGGAGAAAGGTTTGGTCAACAGCGATACCCCCGGGTCCAGCTTCCCCTGCGCGGTGAGGACGGGATCGGCGTAGCCCGACATGTAGAGCACCCGGATGCCGGGTTGCTGGGCCCGGATGCGGTTCGCGAGTTCCCTGCCCTGCATGCGCGGCATGATGACGTCCGTGAGCAGCAGGTGGATGTCGCCCCGGTGCTCGATCGCGATCGAGCACGCGTCGAGGGCGGTGGAAGCCGCCAGCACCTCGTAGCCGTTGCGGCTCAGGATCCGCCGGGCGACCTCGAGCAACGCGGCGTCGTCCTCGGCGATTAGAATCGTCCCGCCGTGCCGGGCGGGCTCGGAGTCCGCCGGTCGTTGTCCGGCCGGGTCCTGCGACAGGTTCCGCATAAAATCACTGCAGTAGGTAATTTGCCGGTGGCATTTAGTGATCGGAGGAACCGTAGCATCGCTTTCGGTGGGTCGCCACCGCGCCGGCCAGGCCGTGTCAGCCCGGCCAGGTTGTGGAGGTCACGGCTTGGCGCAGGATCTCGGTGAACGGCCGCGGGTCGAGGCCGGCCGCGTCGAGCCAGGAACCGGAATAGTACGTGTCGGCGTACCGTTCGCCGCCGTCGCAGATCAGGGTGACCACGCTGCCGCGGTGACCAGAGGACACCAGTTCGCAGGCGAGCCGCACCGCGCCCCAGAGGTTCGTCCCGGTGGAGGCACCCGTCCGGCGGCCCGTCAGCGTCTCCAGGAACAACATGGCCGCGACGGACGCCACGTCGGGCACGGTGATCATCCGGTCGACGACGTCGGGGAGGAAGCTCGGCTCCACCTGTGGGCGGCCGATGCCCTCGATGCGGGAGTGCCCGCCGGTGGCGTGCGGGTCGCCGGTGGACCAGGCGCGGTGGAACGTCGAGCCCTCGGGATCGACGACGCACAGCGCGCAGTTGTGCTGCCGGTACCGCAGATAACGCCCGATCGTGGCGCTGGTGCCCCCGGTGCCGGCGCCGACGACGATCCAGGTGGGGATGGGATGGCGATCCAACGCCATCTGATTGAAGATCGATTCGGCGATGTTGTTGTTGCCGCGCCAGTCCGTCGCTCGTTCCGCGTAGGTGAACTGGTCCATGTAGTGACCGTTCGTGGCCTCGGCCAAGCCGCCTGGCCTCCGCGTACACCGTGGTGGCGTCCGCCACCAGATGGCAGCGACCCCGCTCACGTTCGATCAGGGCGATCTTCTGAGCGCTGGTCGAGGCGGGCATGACGGCGATGAAGGGGAGTCCGAGCATGCGGGCGAAGTAGGCCTCCGAGACCGCCGTCGACCCGGAGGACGCCTCGACGATCGTCGTCCCCTCCCGGATCCAGCCGTTGCACAGCCCGTAGAGGAACAGCGACCGGGCCAGGCGGTGTTTCAACGAGCCGGTGGGATGCGTCGACTCGTCCTTCAGATAGATGTCCACGCCCCGTTCCGCCGGCCACAGGTGCAGGGGGAACAGGTGGGTGTCCGCCGATCTGTTGGTGTCGGCCTCGACTCGGCGAATGGCCTCCCGAGTCCATCGGACGTCCTGTCTGGCGGGTGCATCACTCATGCCCTTCCCGTTCCCCGGATCATGCTTGGATGAAGATCTTTGTTCTTTCCGTCCGCCTTCGTCGATTCGTCGATCTGTGAGCTATTTATCTCTTATGGGTTAACGGCGCGATTGCGGGCTCTGTATCCGTAAGTTACCGGTTCGATGGTCGAGATGCGCCGTCCGTGGGTCGCCCCTACCGTCAAGCCATGCCGGTTACTCAAGGTTCCGGTGCGCTGCCTGCCCGTCGGATCGTGTTCGTCCATGCTCATCCCGACGACGAGACGATCGCGACCGGGGCGACGATGGCCCGCTACGCCGCCGATCCCGACACCCAGGTGGTCCTTGTCACGTGCACGCTGGGCGAGATGGGCGAGGTGCTGCTCCCCGAGCTGACCGACCTGCGGGCGGACCGCGCGGACCAGCTCGGCGGATACCGGATCGGGGAGCTGGAACGGGCGTGTGCCGAGCTCGGTGTCAGCGACTACCGCTTCCTCGGGGGCGCCGGTCGTTGGCGGGACAGCGGCATGTTGGACAGCCCCGCGAACGACGACCCGCGCTGCTTCTGGCGGGCGAACATGGACGACGCGTCCGAGGCGTTCGTGCGGATCGTGCGGGAGGTTCGGCCGCAGGTGATGGTGACCTACGACGCGATCGGGGACTACGGCCATCCCGATCACATCAGGGCGCACGACGTCACCGCCCGGGCCTTCGCCGACGCGGCCGATCCGGACTTCGCTCCCGACGCGGGTCCGACCTGGCAGGTCTCGAAGTTGTACGAGACGGCGCTGTTCCACTCCGCGGTCGAGTCCGCGGTAGACCGCATCTGGCGGTCCGACCTGGCGAAGACGGTCCCCGAGGGGATCACGATGCCCTCGGACATGCTGCTGTCGGTTCCCGATACCAAGGTCACCACGACGATCGAGGCGCCGGGCTTCTTCGCCGCGAAGATCGCGGCGATGCGGGCCCACCGCAGCCAGATGACCGTGGACGGATTCTTCTTCGCCCTGGTCGACGGGAACGGCCGGTCAGCGAAGGCCACCGAGAACTTCGTGCTGGCCCGGGGGACGGTGGGCCCGGGCTCGGGTTCCGGCGTGGAAACCGACCTGTTCGACGGAGTGGTGGCGCACTGATGCCGGAACAGGCCGCGAACGGGCCGCGAACAGATCGCGGGAGGGAATCTTGATGTACACCGGAAACATCATGTACGCCAGGGTCGGGGACCGCCTCGTCGTGCGTAATTCGGCAACGGGTCGTACCGAGCGCCACGGTGTGATACTCAAGATTCGCGGCGAGAGCGGCCGGCCACCGTTCATCGTCCGGTGGGACGACGGCCGCGAATCGTGGTACATCCCGGCGGCCTACGAATCGGTCGAGCTACGCCCCTGCCGCGACCGGCGGCCCGGCTGAGGACCTCCTCGGGGGGAGGGGTGCCGCCCACTGATCGTCGTCGGCGGGCGGCACCCGGCATCACCCCCGGACCCTACTGCCTGGAGTAGAGCTGTTTATAGCGGGCGCCCGCCTGCCGGTTCAGGTAGAGACACGCGGCGCTGAGCGGTCGGTACAGGTTCGAACCGACGTTGTTCGGGTCGCAGTTGTTGAAGTAGTACTCGTAGGCCAGCCCCTTGCCCGCATGGGCCACGAACCAGTCGTACATCCACTGGACGTAATTGGCGTTGTCGCCACCGCCGTTGTTTCCGCTGCCACTCACCACCCCCCATTCGCCGACACCGAAGAGCTTGTTGTGCGCGCGGGCGAAGTTGAACCAGTAGTTCAGCCCACCGGGGGCGTTAGCCTGGGCGTCGAACTCGGCCTTCGTCCGGGACGGCGGCCAGTGGTCGTACGCGTCGAGGCCGACCCCGTCCACCCAGGCGTCACCCGGGTACATGTCGATCGGGTTGTGGCTCGGCGGGTTCTGCGAGTAGTGAGCGTTGAGGCACCAGCACAGGATGGGGTCCGGCTCCGCGGTCGAGTTGATGGCGTCCGCGACGTGGCGCCAGCAGTTGATGTAGGCCGTGGGGTTGGTGGCGGACCACTCGTACCAGTCGCCGTTGCCCTCCCAGGCGAGCCGCAGGTAGGAGTTCTGCCGGCCGTAGGCGTTCAGGACGCGGCCGAAGGTTTTCCAGTACTCGTCGTAGGCCCCGGTGGCGCACGTCTCGTTGCTGGCGCCGATGTTCTCCGGGAAGGGTGGGATGGAGATGATCAACCGGCCGGGCCAGGTGGCGAAGGTCCGCAGCAGGTCCACCGGCTGGCTGACGTTCCCCCAGTTGTTCCGGGTGGTGTAGAGCAGGGTGAAGTCACAGGGCGCGCCGCGCCAGGTGCAGAACGACTCCAGGTTCTGCTGGTTCATCACCGGGTCGGGATAGGTGCCGGTCAGCCACCCTTTGCCCGAGCGGGGCCCGGCGTAGGACGGCGGGGCCGGCGGCGGGTTCGCTCCGGTGGTGATCTCCGCCCGGTCGAAACCGACGTTGTTGCCCCTCGAGGAGGTGTTGCGCTGCCCGGTGTTCGTCAGCGTCAGGGTGTGCGTGCCGGCGGTGAGCTTGTCCGAGCTGTAGAGCAGGGTGACGGTCGCGTTTGGCGAGTAGGTGTCGACGCTGGTGGGCAGGCCGCCGTCCAGGCGGACCGTGCTGAATCCCCCGATCGGGCCCTTGGCGCCGTAGAGGTTGACCTGCGTTCCACTGAAGCGGATCGTGGCAACTCTACCGGCGGTCGCCGAGTAGTAGAAGCTGTTGTTCGGAGAGGTAATGCAGCCGCTGCACTTCGCCCACCCCGCCGAGTAGGAGACCTGGTTGATCCCGGTGCCGATGGTGCCGTCCTCGATGATCGTCGGGGTCTGCGCGCGGGCAGGTCCGGTCAACGCCCCGGTCACCAGGGCCACGGTGAGGGTGAGCAGCAGACCGCCGAGCCGGTGGCGACGTGCTCGAGTCCGCGCATGACGGCCGTTCGAATATCTCCTGGGTTGGGACGCCGTCCCGTCCCGTTGATCCTCTGTACGCATTCTCCAGTCCTGTCCTGGGTTGTGGAACGCATGTCGAGCTTGTCGATGAAAGCTGACTCAACCAGGAAGGACGCTAGATCAGTGGTTCGCGGGCATGGCCGAACGCCGTTGTCCGGAGATTCGACGCGGACTTCTCCAGGCGTGGGCGAAGACTTGTGACGTTGTCTTTCCCATCGGTTCCGGCGGAACGTGCGCAGCCGGGTTGCGCAGGTTTTTCGCCTGCGGCGGCGATGTCACCGGTTCTGGCGGTTCTTTGGGACCGGCGCAGGAAAATCGTGATCCGTTCGACCCAGCAGGCAGAGTGCCAGTGGTTCAGAGCAGGGTACCGAAGACCTGCGTCCAGTAGAAACCATATTCGCCGCCGGTGGCCTGCCCGACGCCGATTTGGCGCAGCCGCGGGATGAGGATGTTCGCCCGGTGGCCGGGGCTGTTCATCCATCCCGTCACCACCTCGTCCGCGCTGTTCTGGCCGGCGGCGATGTTCTCGGCGACCTGGGCGTAGCGGTAGCCCAGGGCGCTCACCCGGTCGGACACCGTGCGTCCCTCCGGGCTGGTGTGCGCGAAGAAGCCACGGGTCGCCATGTCCACGCTGTGCGCCTCCGCGGCGGCGGCCAGACGGTCGTCGACGGTCAGCGGCGCGAGACCCTCCCGGGCGCGCTCGGCATTGGTGAGCGTGACGACCCGCGCGAGCACGAGGGTCAGACCGCCCTCCCCGGTACCCCGACCCGTGGAGTCGGGGTACCGGGGAGGGGCACGGCGTTGGCCCTGGTCGTGTTGGCCGTTGCCGCCGTTGCCGCCGTTGCCGCCGTTGCCGCCGTTGCCGCCGTTGCCGACGGCGACTCCGAAGTCCCGGGCGAGACCGGCGAGGCCGTCCGCGTATCCCTGCCCCACCGCCCGGATCTTCCACGCGGGGCCGCGCCGGTAGATCTCCACCAGCGTGACCACGGTCTCGCGGGACAACGGCGGCGGCGCGAAGCGGGCGATGAGGGCATCATGATCATTATGGATGGTGACGGCGAGAGCTGGCAGCCGTCCGAAGGGCGTCGTACCGTCCTCGGGGCTGGCGGCGATCACGACACGTTCGGCGCCCGGGCGCAGCCGGCCCGGATCGACGGTCACCGCGCTGCCCGAGAGCGCCACGCCCGGCGCTCTGGGCTGATTGTAGAACACGAAGTCGCTGTCCGCGGCGACCTTGCCGTTCGCGCCGGTGACGAGCGCACAGACGTCGAAGGGACCGGCGAGCCGGACCGAGACAGGGCCGGGAGGCAACGGCCCGTTCGCGCCAGGTACCAGGTCCCTCATCCGTTTCCACCCCTGTAGCCGTGTTCGTCCGCCATCGAGCGTTCCTCCGCCATCGAGCGTTCGTCCGATGGTGCCATCCCGGGCGTTCCGCGGTGTGTCCGCGTTCCGTCACCCCTGGCCAATCCGTGGGGTTAGGTGGCTTTTGCGAGCTTCGGTAGCTCTCATGGGATTCGGTGGCCGTTGTGGGGTTCGGTGGCTGTTGTGGCTGGTTTGATTGCCTTATCGGTCTGTCCGGTCGTACCGTCACCTCGGTTGCCATGATTACGTGATCAATGGCCTGGCTGCGGATTTTCCGGTGGGCTCACGCCGCTCATCGCGATCGAGGAGAGCCGGCGACCATTGGTGGGGGGCCACTGAGGGGATGATCGAGGCGCCGTTCCGCGGTGCCCGGAGCAGGGTGGGCCGCCGTTGAACGACGTCATGGGCTACGCCCTGCTCAGCCTGGGCACGGGCGCGCTCTACGCCCTCGTGGCCTCGGATGTGGTGGTCATCGCCCGTGGGGCCGGTGTGCTCAACCTGGCCCAGGGCGCGCTGCTGGCCCGGGCGGCCTATGCCTTCCATGGGCTGCTGCGGGGTGGGGGCTGCCGCTCGGCCTCGCGGCGCCGCTGGCCGTGCTGTCGACGACCGCCATCGGGGTCGTGTTCCACCTGCTGGTGATGCGGCGGCTGCGCGAGGCGACCTCGCTGCTGCGGCTGATGGCGACGCTCGGTCTGCTGATCATCTTGCAGTCGTCGCTGACGCTGATGTTCGCCGGTGCCGTGCGCACCTCCCCGACGGTGCTGCCGACCGGCAGGATCACGCTGTTCGACGAGCCCGTCGGCGTGTCCGTGTTTGTCCGGCTGGCCGTGGTCGCCGTGCTGGTCGCGGGGCTCTGGGCGGTGTTCCGGTTCACCACGGTGGGCCTCGCCGCGACGGTGGCGGCGGAGAACCTCCGGGCCGCCGCGACCTTCGGCTGGTCGGCGGACACCGTCGCCGCCGCGGCCTGGGGCGCCGGCAGCGCGCTGGCCGGTCTCGGCGGGGTCCTGCTCGCGCCGCTGCAGAACCCGTTGTCCTCGGCGAACCTGCTCCTGCTCATCGTCCCGGCGCTGGCGGTCGCGCTGGTCGCGCGGTTCCGCTCCTTCCCGATGGTGCTGGCGGGCGGGCTCGCCCTCGGGGCCGTCGAGGTGGAGACCCAGTTCCAGCTGGTCGCCGAGCACCCCTGGTGGCGCGGGGCCGACCGGGCCGTGCCGCTGGCGGTCATCGTCTTCTTGATCTTGATCTTGATCTTGATCTGTCGCTGATCTTGTGATTCTTCTGGCCCGCCGGTGATCATCGGGCGA